>NZ_JBHVCT010000124.1:0-12796 GCF_042803195.1 Streptomyces sp. NPDC057428 | reverse complement strand
GAGCTCGTCCTCGTCCGCGACACCGCCTGCTGATCACCCACCAGCCGAACCGCCAGGCCAGCACGCCCGCATCTCAATTTCCCCCGAGGTCGTAAAGTCCGCCCTGGAACACGCCGTCCGCGAAGAGGAGATCCCGCGCAGCGTCGCACGCAACGTCCGCACCGGCACCCCACGGCCCCGACGCTTCGAACCCCTCACCACCGACGAAGCCCGCCAGTTCCTCGCGGCCACGCGCGGACACCGACTGCACGCACTGTTCGAACTCGCCCTCCACGCCGGACTCTGCAAGGGCGAACTCCTCGGCCTGCGCTGGGAAGACCTCGACCTCGACGCGGGCACCGCCGCCATCCGCCGAACCTTGCAGCGCACCACCGCAGGCGGGCTCACCACGCTGCCCACCAAGACTCGCGCCTCCGAACGCCGCATCGCCCTCTCCACCCGCTGCGTTCACTCACTGAAGCGCCACCACGAACAGCAGCAGCGCGAGCGTGAGGCAGCAGGCACCGCGTGGCACAGCGGGCACGTCTTCACCACTGCACAGGGCAGGCCGATCGACCCGACCAACCTCACCCGCACCTTCACCACGCTCCTCCGCAAGGCCGGCCTCCGCGGCATCCGCTTCCACGACCTCAGGCACTCCACCGCCACCCTGCTACTGGAACAAGGAGTCGAACTCGTTGTGATCAAGGAACTCCTCGGCCACGCCCACATCGGCGTCACCGCCACCGTCTACGCCCATGTCCGACTCCGCCTCCAGCGCGACGCCATCGACGCTCTCAGCAACGTACTCAACCGCCCGACGAACGCCGACACGGTCAGCTCCGGCGGCGACGAGCCACCTTCCACCGCCCTCGTCCGCTGACGTTGCCGTCAACTACTGCCGTCACGACGCACAAAAGCCTCACAAACGCACTCCTCAGACGGCTATAAGTTTGCAGTCGCGTCTCCTCTTTACCCCTCGACATCGCTGAGAACACAGAAGCCCCAGTCGGCAGTAACCGCCGACTGGGGCTTACTTCTGCGAGTTAGTTGTAACCGGGAAGCCAGTCCAACTGCTGGAGAGCAGTAAGGTCACCGCGAATCAAGATGGCCATTACCCGGACCATCTCCGCGCGCGAAACCTGCTGGATATGACGAGGCTGGACGTCGCTGTCATCGAGATTTTCAAGAACCAGGGTTCCGTCCTGGAACGCTGAAACAATCCAGGAGGAGTTGTCATCCGTGACCGACACGTCTGGGTGCTCATCATCGATGGGCCCATCGAGCTCAGCGACGAGCGACGACAGACCGGCCTCGGCGCCGTCCTCCATACCCCCGTCTCGATGCGTGAATGTAACCGACATCGTCGAGTCACCTCCTATTACGTGGGGCACCGTTCGGAACTGCCCACTCCGAGTAGCCGCCGGAGCCACCAGGATGCAACAGATGCTGCCAGAGCGACCCAGGGTCATGCTGGGAACGCGGTACGAGGCGCATCACACCCTGTCGCCCGCCGGCGTTGGAGGCCGGCTCATGTTGCCAAGTCCACCCAGCCGGGGTCCGCCTACCCCCCTGCGAGGATACAGCTCTACCGAGCCCTGGAATCATTTGCTCCATCGACTGAGCGAAGCCAGCGTCCGACTGAAGCGCCGCGTCAAGCGCCTCATTTGCCCGCCTGAAATGCGTACCTCGCGATCGACCGAAATCAGCTGCATCAAGAGTCATCTCGAAAGCAACTGAATAGGCCTGGGGGCCACCTCCGCAAGCACACGCGTCGCCAGCAGAGTTTACTCCGGAGTTGCAGTTGTGAACCAGGACCGGCGCAGTCCCCGCCAGCACATAGTACGTGTGGCACTCGCCCCTGCTCTACCTGCGTTTCGCAGGTAGAGCAGGGTTTCGACGGTCCGTCGGGGTCCGTGGTTGTGCGTTGGCGTCCGTGGTTGTTGCCGTCACTACTGCCGTCAGAGGTCTAGACCTCTGACTACTTGAGGTGCTCGTTGAGGTCGTCCACGGTCCAGTCGGCCTGCCGCAGGATGGAGCGCAGGGTGCCCGGCGCGAGAGAGCGGTGCAGGGGCACGATGACGGTGCGGTCGTCCTTGCGGTACTTGGCGTGGCTGCCGCGTGTGGAGACGTGGCCAAACCCCGCGCGCTCCAGGGCCTTGGCGATCTCGGTGCCGGACAGGCCGGTGGGGACAGCGGGGCTCATGCGACGCGGACCTCGACGGGCGCGGTGATCACGTCGGTGACTTCGGGGGCGGGGGCGTCCTCGAAGTACAGCTCCAGCGCCTCGCGGAGGTTGGACAGTGCCTCCTCGATGGTCTCCCCCTGGCTGGCGACCTCGGCCTGAAGACAGCGGGCCACGTACCACTCGCCCTCGTGGGTGACCGCGGCGGTCAAATGCAGTGCGTGCGTCATGGGCAAAGTCTGGCACGCCGGGCGAAGCCGACTGCGGTATTCCGGCCTCTTGGTACGGCCCGCTCCGTGTGCGGATGCAGCCGAGGCCGATGCCCCGGCACGCTGCGGGCCTGAGCGGGAGGGGGTCCCTCGTCGGTCGGGCAGCTTCGCCGGGCCAGGGTTCCCCGGGGGCCGCGAAGGCTCACCCCGGGACGCTCGCGCCCCGGCCTTGGCGGCCCCCGGGGGTTCCTGGTACGCCTCCGGTGACCGGGCGGCGAGGGACCCCTCCCGCGACCCATGACCCACACCACGACGATGCCGCACCCGCACGCGGCCCCCTGTCCCTCGGAGGGAGGGCCGGGGTCTGGGGCAGCGCCCCAGGTGGTTCGCTGTGCTGTCTGTTGCGCGCCCGGACCGGCGGGGCCGTCGCCAGCGGGGCGGAGACAGGAGCGGGCGGCGGCCCCGCAGGGCCGGAGCGCGCGCGGGCCGCGCCAGCGGACCGCCTTGATCAAGTAAAGAAACTCTGAACAGCTCCAACGCGCTGTCGTGGCTGGCTCGCTCTGGGCTGCTTCGGCTGTCGGGAACCGCTCGTGGTCGCGGGAGTCTATTCGCGGCGGAGCTTGTCTTTGAGCCTCTCCAGCCTGGCATCGTCCTCTGGCGTGCGTTCGCCGCGCAGTCGCTTCCGACGGTTCTGGTCTGCGACCATGAGGTTGAGCCTGGCCTTGATCGCTTCGACGTTGGCCAGTGCTGCTTCCAGCTCCGTCCGTGTCTGCTGGATCTCGGCATCCGTCTCTTCGTCCGTCTTGCCGCTCCGGGCGACGGCTTCGCGGTCTTCCTGCTCGCGGGCTCGCTCCAGCGCGAGCATGTGCTGAGACTTGAGGGCGAAACTGTGTGCAGGATGCAGCTTGCGCACGAACACGCCGCGTCCCTGGACCGAGTAGATGAGACCTTCGTCCTTGAGCAGGCGCAGAGCGTTCTGCGCCGTGGCGCTCGCGATGCCGAACGTCTGCTGGAGCTCGCGGGCGGTGGGAAGCCTCTCGCCCGGTTCCAGTTCCCCGCAGTTGATCTGCCTGCGCAGTTCATCGGCCGCCTGGACGTACGGCGGGCGGGAGTCCTCGGCGCTGAAGGCCGGTGTCTGCTCCGGTTCGGACGGGGTGATGGCGGGCGGGGCCTGGATCGGAGCGTTCATCCAGTCCCGGACGTAACTGCCCCGGCCCATCACCGAGTAGACAAGACCTTCGTCTTTCAGGACGCGCAGCGCGTTTTGCACGGTCGAGCTGGCGATGCCGAACCTGCTCTGGAGCGCGCGGGCCGACGGCAGCTTCTCGCCCGGAGCGAATTCGCCATCGATGATCGCGTGCCGGAGGACTTCGGCGGCCTGGACGAATGGCGGCCTCGGGTCCTCTTCCAGCGGCAGGGTCATGCCCCCCAGGTTAGCCCGCACATCCGGTCACATGGCACACCCGCGCACCTCCCAGCCTCGGTCTATCAACCGTGCGGTTCTCGTAGGTGGCCATGCGTTCCTTTGTTTCATGCGTTGCGTCCGTGCGTGTGTATCAGTACGCTCGTCTGCGGGTCGATCAAGCGGCTCCATCGAACGAGGATGTGATGGCGTGGCCATGACCCGTATCCGTGTTGCCCTGCTGCCGTCGGCGGTGTGCATCGCGGGCACCGATCCGGTGCTGAAGATCAAGGACCAGCAGACCGGAGAGGTCGCCACCGACCGGGAGACCGGTGCGTCGCTCTACACGGTGACGGTGATGCTGATGGAGGACGGCCGGGCCGAGGTCCTGAAGATCACCGTCCCGGAGACGGGCCTGGCCGCCGGCCTCAAGCCGGGCGCGATGGTGCGGCCCGTGGAACTGTTCGCTACCCCGTGGGCTCGGATCTTCAACGGTCAGCTCTCCGACGGCGTCGCCTACCGCGCCTCCCGCCTGGAGCTCACGACCGCGGAGGCGGCCAAGTGATCCGCTTCGAAGGCCCCGCTCCGGAGCGGGAGACCTATCCGCTCCGGCCCCTGCCGGGAACCGACAACGTTCTGACGTGCTCCGTGTCCGGGACCGTGCTCGACGTGCTGGGCCTGAGCCCGGCCGACGCGGCGACCCTCGACCTTCGCGACGTGTTCCGCCTGCTCAGCGAAGCGGGGGCGTGACATGGGAACCGTGATCGCCCACGCGCCGGACGTACTGCCCATCGCCATAGCGCTGGTGGCAGGCTGGCTGCTGCTGGGCCTGGTGCGCTACGTGCGCGCCGACCGCGGCACCCGGGCCAGTATCCGGCAGGCCGTGCGGGTGCGCTGCGGCTGGATGCGCCTGGCGCGGATGGCGGGCCTGACCGTCACCGACAAGACCCCCGGCCTGCTGGGGCAGCTGACCGCGCCGAAGGGCACGACGCCCCCGCCGTGCGTGCTGACTCCGAAGATCAAGGTGACGGCCGATCAGTTCGGTGTGGTCGTGCGGGCAAAGTGCCTGCCGAAGGTCGGCTTGGAGGAGTTCCAGCGCGCGGCCCGGTTCCTGGCCGACTCGTGGCGGTGCACGCGGGTGTCCGTGCTGCCGGACGGCCCCGGCCGGGTGGTGATCCGGGGCATTCGTCTCGATCCGCTGGTCACGCAGACCGAGCACCGTCCCACCGGACGCCCGCCGGCCGACCTGTCGCGGTGGGAGCTGGGCGTGGACGAGTACGCCGCCCCCGTGTGCGTATCGCTGGCCAACGTGCCCGGCGTGACCGTGGCCGGTACCCCCGGCGCGGGCAAGACCTCGCTGATCAACCGGCTCATCTGCGACCTCGCGCCGTCGCGCGCGGTGCACTTCGCGGTGGCCGACGGGAAGGTGTCGGCAGCCCATGAGGGTGACTACGCCGACCTGCGGACCCGTCTGTTCGCGTTCGTCGGCGACGACCTGGACGAGGCAAACGCCCTGTTCAAGCGGCTGGTCGCGCTGCGGCGTACCCGGTCCTCGGCGATCCGTGACGTACTCGGTGTGAAGAACATGTGGCACGTCGGCCCCTCGGAGGTCTGGCCGCTGACCGTGCTGATCATCGACGAGGCCCACACGTACTTCCGCGACTACAAGGGCAACGACCCGGAAACGAAACGCCTGGCGGCGCTGACGGCGGACAACGCGCGTCTGGTCGAAGACCTGGTCAAGAAGGGCCGCAGAGTCGGCTTCCTGGTCATCCTGATCAGCCAGAAAGTGACCGGCGACGCGATCCCCACCTTCATCCGCGACGTGTGCCCGGTCGGGCTGTCCTTCGCCCAGAAGACCGCGGAAGCCGCCGTGGCCGCACTCGGGGACGACATCCGCAACTGGCCGGACGCCAGCCCCGTGACCTTGCAGGACCCCGCCTACGTCGGCGTCGCCGTCATGGCGATGCAGGGCCGCCCCGGCTTCACCCGCATCCGCACCCCCTATGTCCCGGACGCCGACGCGGCCCGCATCGCGGAAACGACCGCCCACCTGGCCATCGACCCGGCCCTGTACCTGGAGTCCCTCCCCGGCACGCGCCGCTGGGCCGGCACCGCACCGACGGACCGCACCGTCGTGCCGCTGGCCAAACGGCCGTGATCATCCCGAACCCCACCCCGGAGGAGGCCCCACACATGACCGAGGAACGGTTCACCCGGCGCACCGTGACCGCGGTCATGGCGGTCATCGCGGCCCTGGCCTTCGTCTTCTCCTTCGGCAACGTATGGGCGCTCGCCCTGCGGCTCGGTGTACCCCACCCGATTGCCCCGCTGGTCGCCCCCATGGTGGACCTGTCGGTCGTCGGACTCCTCGTTGCGCTGCGATTCCTCGCCCTGCACAGCGTTCCAGAACCCGAGATGCGGGCCGGTACCCGCCTGCTGCACCTGTGCGGGCTGCTCACCCTCGCGCTGAACACCGCCGAGCCCCTGCTGACCGGACGCTACGGACGTGCCTGCCTGGACACCGTCGCCCCGCTCCTGCTGCTGGGCTGGGGCCGCGTCGGCCCCTCAATCCTGGCCCAGTTCCACACCCTCACCCAGCCGCCCCCGCTCCCGAAGGCTGCCACCGAACCCGTCCGCATCCCCGCCGCTGAGACGGTGACCGATGGGGCCTTCGCCCATACCGTGCCATCCCCAACCCATGCACCGGTCACCGACCCCCCCCGGCCCCTGATCCAGCTCCCGTCACCCCGACCATCGAAGCACTGGAGCCCAACCCCGCCCCGGCCCAGGCCACCGCCCCGGTCGCCATCGCCAAGACAAAGGCGACCGCCTCCCGCCCGGCCCTGCCCGCCGCCCTGCTCAACGCCGCCCGGCGCATCGCGGACACCCACCACGCCGAGCACGGACAGCCCATCACTGCCGCCCAACTGGGAACCCGCATGGGCATCGCCCTCCCGGTGGCCACCGCCGCACTCGCCCAGCTCTGAGCCCGGCCCTCACCGGCCGCACCCCCCTCGCTGAACCCCACGCCCACCCAACGGGCCTGGTTCGTCATGCCCCGAGCAGCGCCACCGCCCCTCTTCGCCTTGCTGGTTGCTGCTCGGGGCCACCCACCCGAACTGAAGGGACACGCCCGGATGGTCACCCTGGACCTGCGCCAGGTGGCAAGCCCCGCCGTGCGGGACCTGCTCCACCTCGTCAACCACCCCGACTTCGACCGCGCACAGCAGCAGATCGAACGCCTCGGCGGTTGCACCGAACCCGTCCGCCTGACCGGCCAGACCACGACCGTCGACACCACAACCGGCGAGGTACTGCGCTCCTACACCTCCTCCGACGAACCCACGGGCAGCCTGCTCACCGCCTGCGGCAACCGCCGCGCCTCCCGCTGCCCGGCCTGCTCCCGCCTCTACGCCGCCGACACCTACCACCTCATCCGCGCCGGCCTGTCCGGCGGCAAGACCGTCCCCGATACGGTCCGCACCCACCCCCGCGTCTTCGTCACCCTCACACCGCCGTCCTTCGGCCCCGTCCACAACCGCCCCACCACGCCCGGCGGCGGCATCCGTCCCTGCCGCTGCCGCAAGCTCCACGAACCCACGGACGCACTGGTCGGGACGCCGCTGACCCCGGCGACGTACGACTACGCGGGCGCGGTCCTGTTCAACGCCCACGCCGGAGCCTTGTGGGCCCGTTTCACCACCTACCTGCGCCGCGAGCTCGCCGCCCGACTTGGCATGACCCAGAAAGCCGCCCACGCGGTCCTGCGGGTCTCCTTCGCCAAGGTCGCCGAGTACCAGCAGCGCGGCCTGGTCCACTTCCACGCCGTCATCCGCCTCGACGGCACCAGCCAGCCCCCGCCGCCCTACGCCACCGCCGCCGTGCTCACCAACGCCGTACGTGCCGCCGCCGCACGGGTTCGTGTCACGGTCGAGTCGGACGCGGTCGGGGAACGCGAACTCAGCTGGGGTGAACAACTCGACGTACGCGAGATCGCCGCCTTCGGCACCGACGCCGAATTCACCGACCAGGCCGTGGCCGCCTACGTGGCGAAGTATGCCACCAAGTCCGCCGACGCCTCCGGCACCCTCGACCGCTCTCTCTTCTGCCGCCCCTGCCAGGGACGCGGCGCCACCCTCCTGCCCCACGGCACCCCGCTCCCGTGCACCGCCTGCGACGGCACCGGACAGGCCCGCCCACTGCCACGGCTCGCAGTCGCACGCCATGTGCGGCAGATGATCCGCACCTGCTGGGAGCTGGGCAGGCTGCCGGAGTTCGCCGAACTGAAGCTCTGGAAGTGGGCACACATGCTCGGCTTCCGGGGCCACTTCTCCACCAAGTCCCGCGCCTACTCGACCACCCTCGGCGCGCTGCGCGCCGCCCGCCGCGCCTGGCGCACCGAACAGGCCCGCTCCCACGCCGGCCTGCCCGAGCCCGACCCGGACACCACCCTCGTCGTCGGCCACTGGACCTACCTCGGCTCGGGCTACAGCCCCGGCGCCGCGCTCCTGGCTGCCGCCGTCTGGCATCGCAGGGAGCTGGAACGCCGGTTCATCGCCGAAGGGGGCTGCTGATGACCTTGCCCCCGCCCGCTGTCCTCCACCCGGAGACAGAGCCAGCGCTGGACCTGCTGACGGTGCCCCAGGTCATGGCCCGCCTCCAGCTCGGCCGTTCCGCCGTCTACGACCTGCTCCGCACCCGCCAGCTCGCGTCGATCACCCTCGGCCGCGCCCGCCGCATCCCTGCCCACGCCCTCGCCGACTTCATCCTCGCCCGCCTCGAACAGGAAGCCGCCGCCTGATGACCACGTCCCGAGACACCCCCGCCTCCCGCCGTGTGCGCGCCAACGGCGACGGCACCGTCTACCAGCGCAAGGACGGCCGCTGGGAAGCCGCCGGATACGTCCTCGCCCCCGGCAACACCCAAAAGCGCGTCCGCGTCTACGGCACCACCCGCAAGGAAGCCCTGGCCAAGCTCACCGAGAAGATCGCCACCAGCAACCGCGGCCTCCCCGTCCCCTCCGCGCAGGGCAGCCTGGCCGCGTACCTGACCTACTGGCTGGAGTACGTCGCCGTCCACCACCTCCGAGAGAACACCCACACCCGCTACACCACCTGCGTCGACCGCTACCTCATCCCCGGCCTCGGCAAGAAGAAGCTCACCAAGCTCACCGCCAAGGACATCCGCACCTGGCTCAACCAGCTCCGCACCACCTGCCAGTGCTGCACCCGCCGCATCGACGCCCGCCGCGACCAGCCCCGCTGCTGCGCCGCCGGCCAGTGCTGCCGCAAGCTGCTCTCCCCGCTGACGCTCACCTACATACACTCCGTGCTCAAGTCCGCCCTGGAACACGCCGTCCGCGAGGAGGAGATCCCGCGCAACGTTGCCCGCAACGTCCGCACCGGCACCCCACGGCCCCGGCGCTTCGAACCCCTCACCGCCGACGAAGCCCGCCGACTCCTCACCACAGCCCAGGGCCACCGGCTGCACGCGCTGTTCGAACTCGCCCTTCACACCGGACTCCGAAAGGGCGAACTCCTCGGCCTGCGCTGGGAAGACCTCGACCTCATCGCGGGCACCGCCACAATCCGCCGCACCCTTCAGCGCACCGCCGCAGGCGGGCTCACCACGCTGCCCACCAAGACCCGGGCCTCCGAACGCCGCATCGCCCTGCCTACACGCTGCGTCCAGTCCCTGAAGCTCCATCAGGAGCAGCAGCACGAGCAGGAAACTGCGGGCTCCTCTTGGCTGCACCACGGGCACGTGTTCACCACCGCGCAAGGCCGACCAATCGACCCGACCAACCTCACCCGCACCTTCATCACGCTCCTCCGCAAGGCCGGCCTCCGCCGCATCCGCTTCCACGACCTCAGACATTCGACCGCCACCCTGCTCCTGGAACAGGGAGTCGAACTCGTCGTGATCAAGGAACTCCTCGGCCACGCCCACATCGGCGTCACCGCCACCGTCTACGCCCACGTCCGACTCCGCCTCCAGCGCGACGCCATCGACACCCTCAGTGCCGCCCTCAACGGTCCTTCCGGCCACGAACCTCCCCGCGACGACGGCATCGACCCGCCGCTGTGCGGAGCCATCGTCCGCTGACGTTGCCGTCAACTACTGCCGTCAGAGACCTCACGTGCCCCATCAGCTGCGGCTGATGGGGCACTCGGCGTTGCGTTCGCAGCGCCACGCGGTAGACGTTGCACAGACCACCACGGCCGGTGGGTGCAGTCCCCTCAGGAAGACAGCTCCAAGCCGCTCACATGAGAGAATGATTGCGTGATTGATCCTAAGAGAATTGATTTGCCTGACTTCCTAGTCACCTGGCACGGCGCTCCCAGCAGAAGCGCGACACCACTTCCCGACTCCTGTGATTGGCTTCCCGATCCGCTAAAGGAATGGCATACGCTGACTTCACGGTGGGAGAAGCGACTCACGTTCACAACGACAATGATCCCGCCTGAAAGAATCCGAATCGCCGAGGATGGCAAGGCCATCTTCATGGTGGACGCTACGGGTGACTGGCGCTGGTGCATCGACCCCGATGACCCGGACGGTGTTTTCGATGCAGAGCGATATGAGCCCTGGGGCAGGAACCCGGAGCAGCTTACTGAATTTCTCGTACACAATACCGTAAGAGAAGTCGTCTACGGCGCCGCCGCCAGAGTCAGGGCACTTGCTGTTCCTGAAGAGACACTGACAGAAATCCTCGCCCCCATGGAAGAAGTTGCGTTCGGCGCTTGGGAATGGCCGGCGCCTGGTTACCGGATTTTCATGGGGGGCGCCGCGCTCGCGGAGACCGTCAAGGCCGATTCCGGCCCAGGCTGGGATGTAGAAGTGGTCGCATCGGAATTCGGCCGACTCTCCTACCTCGAAGGAATTGCTGGAGTGCGCTGGCGAAAGTAGGCGGCATAGCAGAATTTTGCACAAAAATGAGGCAGGGCCCGCAAAATGCGGGCCCTGCCTCATTTTTCTTAATTGTCAGTTTGCGTTACCGACGTAGGGCCTTGATCGGAATATAGTCCCGTCCAACTGTCTGAACACAACCGTCAGGGAAGCGCCTGACGGCAACATGTCCTCCAGAGTTCCAGCACAGGCTCCGCAAACTTCTCGCACAGCATCCGGGTCCCGGAAGTGGATATAAAGAGTTGCATTCCGCATCCCGGGATTCTGGCGCATGAGCGCCGCAGTCTGGGCTTCCAGGTGATGCTTGAACCCTGACCTGGTTCCAGGTGCGGGATTTCCATCAACGCTTGGGTGGATATTCCTACCTCCTGAGGAAAGCGGATCAGAAAACCACCCGCCCTCATCCGAACGCAGAGCACCTGTGGCACCCCCGGGGCGATCAAAGTGGTCGCCCGCCCGCTCTGCGGCAGCAAGCCCAGCCTCGTTGCAGTTGTGAACAAGTACCGGCGTCTTACCTGCCAGCACATAGTACGTGTGCTGGCAGCCCCTCCTCTAGCTGCTTTTATGCAGGTGGGGAGGGGTTTCGGGGTCCGCCGGAGTCCGTCGTTGTGCGCCGGAATCCGTGGTTGTTGCCGTCGCTACTGCCGTCAGGAGTTGGGGTTCTCGGGCGGGGCGGGGATGCGGTCGCCGCGTGATTCGGCGACCCGGAGTGCGTCGGCCAGGGCTTCGGTCAGCCGGCAGGCGAGCCACCGGTATTCGAAGGCCGAGAGCATCTTGGCTCCGGGGGCGACGACTTTGCGGGCGTACTCCAGGAGTTCCTCGCCCATGTCGAGTTGTACTTCTTCGATGCTGTCGGCGAGTGAGGAGAGGTAGCCCCTGCCGTCGGTGCTGAGGTAGCAGGGGTTTCCGTCCTGAGTGGTCCATGGCAGTAAGCGGGGACCGGTCACGCCTGCCGCTGCGTCATGGAGGTCTCTGCGGCGCATGCGGTCCGCGTCGGTCCTGGATGTGCTCACCGTGCACCCCCACCTGGGTAGCCGAATGGAATACGGCGACCGTAGGGGGCTACTGTCCGTCACTCCATCGGTGAGGCATGCCAGTTGGCGACGGAGCGTGCCAGAAGTATTGCGTTGCGTGGTAGCTATCCGACGACGCCCAGGTAGGAGGCCATCTCGCGCATCTCCGTTGTGAGGGTGCGCTTGCGTTTGCCCAGGATCTCCTGCATGGTCTCGGCGGCCATGTTCTGGTGCCGCAGCCACTCGGGGGCCGCCTCTCGGGCGCGGGTCAGCTCGTCCATGGCGGCCGACAGGTCCCCGGTCCGTGTGTGGGCGCGCGCCACGTCGAGGGTGAATCGGTTCCCGTCGTTCGTGCTGGGCCTGCCCAAGCGCTTCCACGCCTTGGGCGACAACTCCTCTTGCTCGCCTGCCTTGCGCACCACGGCGCGCGCGTCTCCTACGACCATTGAGTCTTCGAGGGCCTTCATCGCGGCGGTGACCGGCCCGAAAACGGACCAGTGCCGGGAGACGTTGCGGTGCGACGTACCAACGGCGGCTGCCGCCACGCGGGCTGCCTTCCGGTATTCCTTGGCCGCATCCGGACGGTTGTTGCGGGTGGCTGCGGCTGCGGCCTCCATCGCCAATCCACCCCACACCGCGTAGTGATCCGGCTCGGCCCCGGTGATCTTCGGTTCCACCGCGTCCATGCTCTGGGTGGCAATCTGTTCCGCCTCGTCCAGCCGGCCCTGCCGCACCAGCAGCCAGCACATACCGCCGACGCCCGAGCCTGCCGCAAGCATGTCCCCGGCCTGCCGGGCATCCGTGATCGCACCGGCCAGGGCGGTGTAGGCGATGTCGTACTGCCGGACCTGGGTGAGGTAAGTGCCGGCCAGCCGCAGGGCCTCGGCGCGGGCCAGTAGGGCCTGCCGGTGCTCGTCTCCACTGTCGTAGTAGGCAACGGCCTTCGCGGCATCGCGCAGCAGTTCTGGAAGTTGGGACGCGACGCTCTTGTAGCTGTCGGAGAAGGGTGCGGCTCCTTTCGGGGGAAGGTCGTTGATCAGGCGCCGAGTTGGTAGTTGTGCTGGTCGGGGTAGGTGCGCTGATGTTCGCGGGTGTG
>NZ_JBHVCT010000123.1:0-12840 GCF_042803195.1 Streptomyces sp. NPDC057428 | reverse complement strand
CGGTGTAGGAACCTCGATCTTCTCACCGGCAAAGTGCACCTGTCGCCATATCAGCTGCCACACACCCCGCACTACCTGCGGATTCGGGTCTGAGCTCTGCGGGGGCTTGCCGAAATCCGGCGCGATCCGGCGCGACCGCCAGCGCCACGCTCCGCAGCCGCGCGCCCGGACACTGCCGGGTTGCTCTGCCCACCGCCCGGGGTACCCGATCGCCTGCCGCAGGCGATCGAGGGTGCCCGTAATCACCCTCGTAGGGTGCCCGGTTGAGGAATATGCTGGCGGTCCCCGACGCAGGTGGCGCGGGATGTCTTCCACGATCGGCCGGAGGCGCGGTGGACCTGCTCGCGGTCCTAGACGACGCGGTCGCCGCCCTCAAGGCTCACCTGGACGCTGGGGACCGAAGTCAGGGCTGGACCGACGAGCTCCGCAGGGAGATCCAGGAGGAGATCTCGACCCACCGTTCGGCGCTGCGGCGCCACGGGCGCTGGACGGCACGGTATCTGAGTCCGAATCTGGACCGGTGGATGGCGGACGAAGGGGTCCTGCCGGGGCGGCTTCACGACCTGGTGGCGGATGTCCAGCGCCGGTTCGTGGAGGCTGCCGAACCGGCATGAGGACCACAAAGGTCCCCAGCTGTGCTCGCCGTGGTACGACGTCCTGGATACCGCTCGTCCCGGCGCGGTGACGGTGTCATCGGGGTTCCCCGATGCGGGAGCGGGACCCCGGCTGGGGCGTCCGTATGCCTCAGATGCCCTTCTTGGCGGCTTCCCGCCGCTGCCGCTTGCCCAGCGGGGAAGGTCGCTTGCCCAATCATCCGGCAGGCAATGCTTATGGCGGGTCATATATGCGTGGCTCCTCGGGTTGTGAGCACACCTTGACGTCAAGGTGTGGCTAGCGGGTGGTGCCGTAGGTCTTGCGCTGGTAGTAGGTCGCGGCTACGGCATGAGCGAGAGCACCAACGGGGCCGCTGCCCCTTACCGCAGGGGCCTGCCGATCAATAACTCCTAGATCTTGGTGGGGATTACGGGGGTGTGAGGTCGTGCCCGGCGATCTCGGCGAGTTGTTGTGCCGTGGTCACGGTGAGGGCGCCGACCGGGACCGTGTACCCGAGCGCGGTGAGCACAGGTGTGGCCTCCCGGAGGGTCGCGCCGATCCGGCTCTTGGCCAGGCCGGTTGCCTCGGCGAGTGGCGTCTGGGCCATGGACCAGCGCTTCGTGAGGAGGAAGACGACAAGCTGGTCGGAGACGGAGAGTCGTCTGCCGCCGGCGCCGGGGCCGCCGTCGGGGCGTTTGCCGGGCAGGAAGATCGGCGGGTGCTCGGCACACCAGGCCCGGTAACGGGCGGCGAGATCATCGAAGACGGCGGGTTCGAGTCCGGTGAGGCTGGGATGCCGCAGCCACATGGGGAGCTTGTCGCCGGTGGGAAAGCGTCCGAACTCAGGGCTGGGCGGGGGCGGTTCGGGAGCGATCGGTTCGGGACGCAAGGTGTAGTTCCACGTGCCGTGCCACTCGTGCGGCGTCAGGGGCAGGCGTTGCATGACGGTGTCGGGGACGGTGACGCCGGTGGGGTAGGCGCCCGGGTCGAGCTCGGCGTGGACGGACAGTCCGCTGCGTGTCGTGGTCGCTCCGATGGTGCTGACGACGACTTCGTGGCTGGTCAGGGGCCTACCACGCCAGTTGATGCTGATCTGTGAGAACAGCCGGTGCTCTATTTTGTTCCATTTCGATGTGCACGGATGGTACTGACCGGCCTCGCGTTCAACGTCGCGACGCCGGCCCTGCTCTTCACCACCCGACGAGGGCCGCGTAATCCAGCTCGGCGTCACGTGGGCGCGGTGGACCGGACACGTGTGCCGGAGGTACGGACGGCACCCCACCCGGAGCCGGGGGCGCCACGGCGGCCGGAGCCGCGAACGACCTGCCGCCCGAACGCGTCCGGCCGGGCTGCGCCGGGCCTGGCGTGCCGCCGGCGAAGAGTTCCGGAGCCGCGCTCGTCGGGCCACCCGGTACCGGGCCCGCAGCGGGTGGACCGCCGTACGCCTGCGGGGCCGGTGGTGGTGGAGCAGACCCGGCCATGCCGGCTAAGGGCACGGGCACGGGTGCTGTCGCGGGGCGAGGGCCGGCCCCGTCGTATCCGGTGAACAGATCGGCGAGTCCTGCCGGAGGCTCGCGCCAGCCGGAGGGTGCGGGGGAGGGCTGGCGGCGCCCGATCCGGATCGAGCGCAGTTTCGGCAGTCCGGTGTCCCGGCGCAGGTCCGCGGTGGCCAGGGCGACGGACACGCCGGTCCAGTCCTCGCCGGTGCGCTGGGCGATCGAGGCGCGCAGCGTCATACGGCCGGTGCGCTCGCCCCGCCGGTGGGTGAGCCGGTAGGCGGGCACCCAGACGGCCCCCGGTACTCCGTACTCCAGTTCAAGCTCCACCTCCACCTCCACCTCCACCTCCGCATCGCCGGTGCCCGGGACATCGACCCTCAGGACAGCCGACACAGCGGTGCGTATACGCGCTGACCGGGCGTCGGCCACGGTGTCCGTCGATGCACGGGCCAGTCTGTCGAGGGCGACAGCCAGCGCGTGCTCGGCCCGACGCGCGGACTCCTCCGCCTCCCGGAGGGTGTCGTGCAGTCCCCTCAGGCGGTCGTCCACGAAGGTGCCGAGCTCCAGCCAGGCATCCACCGGGGTGCGCCGGTGCGGGTCGTCACGCCTGCGGGGAGGTGGAACCGGGCGCAGCGCCCTGACCTCCTCGACCAGACCGAGCGTGCGGTCCCGTCGCCCCCGCATCGCCGCCCACTCGTCGCGCAGGCGCTCGACCTCGGCCTGCAACTCGTCATGAGTGGTGGGGTCGACCGTCTCCGCATCGACCTCGATCCGCGCCTCCCCGACGCGGACACCGTCGGGCCCCACGACCCGGGCCCTGAGTGAATCGGGATCCATCGAGCGTGGCAGTCCGACCACGCGCACGCTTTCGCCCTGCCGTACGCTGCCCCGGGCGAGGCGGCGGCACATCGCACCCTGCTCGTACACCACCACAGAATCGAGGGTCGAACCCCACCTCTGCGCCGTCTCGGTCGTCATGTGATCCGCCCCCGTCCGCACCGAGCGAAGCCTACGCTTCGCTGTGCGCACGTGCGTGTCCCGCCCGTTCGCCTGTCCGACGAATGGCTGGAGGCGCTGCCGCCAGGATCGCCCGGGCAACCGTGGTGCGGTGCCCGGTGCACCTCCTCAGGTGCCGGACTCGCGGGAGAGGCAGCACGCCGGCGCTCCCGAGTGGACCGTGCGGCGAACGGCGGGCCCGTGGAAAACGCCTGGCGCGTCGGCCGGCGGGGGCGGAGACTCGACCCGTGACTGACATGGCGACGTTCCGGGAGGCGGTCACCGCATGGGCGGCCGGCGGCGACGGTGAAGTCGCACGCGATCTCGCCGTGGGACTCTCCGTCCGGACGGTCGTCCTGCTCGAAGGGCCCAGCGACGCCGCGGCGGTCGACGCGCTGACCCGGAGCCGTGGCCGGAACCTGGCCGACGAAGGTGTCTGTGTGCTGCCCATGGGCGGCGCCATGAGCGTGGGGAGGTTCGCCCACATCCTGGGCCCCCCTTGTCTGAATCTGCGCCTCACGGGACTGTGCGACGAGGCGGAGCGCAGTTTCTACACCCGCGGCCTGGAGCGCGCGGGCGCTGCATCGCAGGGGTTCTTCGTCTGCGCCGCCGACCTGGAGGACGAGCTGATTCGCGCGCTCGGCGTCGCACGTGTGGCGGAACTCGTCCAGCAGGAGGGCGACTTGCGCGCTCTCCAGACCTTCCTGCGACAGCCTGCGCAGCAGGGGCGGACCTCGCAACAGCAGTTGCGGCGATTCCTCGGGACGAAGAAGGGACGCAAGATCCACTATGGCCGTGTTCTCGTCGAAGCCCTGGACCCCGAGCGCGTACCCGCCCCACTGGACGATCTGCTCACCAGCCTGTGAGAACGGGGGGCCTTTGCGGCGAGCCGGCCGGTTTGCGCAGGGTGGTCCGACACTCCGGTACGCCGCCCTCGTCAGTGCAACCGCTGCTGCCACTCAGACGGGACTGACCCTGCAGGACCCGGAACCGGCTGCTCGGCCGGGTGCGAGGTGGGTGAGGCGAGCGGCGGCCCGTCGAAGAGCTGCTGGGTCTCGAAGTTGTAGTACCAGTTCTCTCCCAGTTCGAAGCTGGTGACCACGGCATGACCGGTCTCCTGGAAGTGCTTCGTTCCGTGCTGGGAGGGTGAGGTGTCGCAGCAGCCTATATGCCCGCATTCGGCACAGCGCCGTAGATGGAACCACCACCCGGGCCCGTCCCCGTGCAGACAGTCTGCGCAGCCCTCTCCGCTCGGGGCGGCCTGCGGATTGATGCCCGGAATGTTGTGAGACACCTGTGAGCTCCTCCTACGGTGAGCGCCGAGACGGCCCACGCCGGCCGTCGAGGGTGGTTGCCCCTCCTCCAGGCTGCGCCCGCGGGCATGCGGCCGCGAGTCGAGTCCGCCGAGAGCCTCTCGAAGCGGTGCGGAGCCCGGGGCGCCGGTCCGAGGACACTGTGCTGATGACGTCGACCGATGCCGTATGACAATGCCGTGGTCACTCGGAGTGATGTGCGAGGCGAGGGCAGGTGTGCAGGCGGACAGGCTCACCGCGGACACACCCGCAGTCGTGCGGTCAGGGCCGATGCGATTCACCCCCACCGGGGATTGAGGAACGCCGTCAGAGGACCGCGGCCTTCGCTCCGGGCTTGCTGGTCGGCGACGGGCACGTTCAGCGGCCGGGCGAGGCCGACGACCCCTTCGTCGAGCCGCTGCAGGTGCCGCAGCACGCGCGAAGTCACCGTACCGGCAGCCGGGGTGCCCGAGCCGTCGTCCCGCAGCGTCGAGGCGATGCTGGCACCGGACACCGAACCTCGCCGCTCGCCGCCTCGTCCTCGACATGCGCGGCGAGGACCGCGATGTTGTAGGCGATGAGCCGCCCGGCCCGGTGGAGGCGGGGATCGGCCGCGATCGTCCTGCTGTGCGGCAGGAGTTCCGCGGTCGCCGCCAGCGAGCGGGCCTGATAGGCACACGTCTCCAGCAGCGCCACCAGGTAGCGCACGGTCTGTCTCCGGCCCCGCAGGGGAGTGATCGGATACGTCAGAGGGGTCGTCGAAGCCCGGAGTTCGTCGAGGGCCGTGTCCAGATCGCGGGCCTTACCGAGCAGGTCGGCAGCTGGCCCGCCCCCGAGTTGCTCCACCGCCGCGGATGCGACGTCGCCCAGCCGGTCCAGGACCGTGCCCAGCAGTTCGTCGGTGCGGCGGTCGGTGTGCACGGGCAGCACGAGCACGGCGGCGATGACGCCGCAGGCCGCGCCGATCGCGGTCTCCTCGATACGCAGGACGAGCACGTCGAAGCTGTAGGAGTTCAGCAAGGTGTACAGCAGGCCGAGCATCGCGGTGACGAAGAAGGACATCACCGCGTACGACAGCGGGGCGGTGAAGAACATCGCGAAGATGAAGACCAGCACCAGCGCGAACGCCAGCCAGGTGTTGCCTCCGACCGCCCCCGCCAGTGCGACACCCGCGACAGCGCCCAGCAGTGTGCCGAGAAGTCTGCGGTAGCCCTTGACCAGTATCTCCCCGGTGGAGGCCGTGTTGAGGAAGACCACCCAACAGGTGAGAACGGCCCAGTACCAGCGCTGGCTGGATAGGAGTTCGCCCCCGATGATGGCCAGGACCGAACCCACCGACACCTGGAACGCCGCCCTGGTGGTGGGACGCCGCAACCCGGTGCGGTCGTCCTCCCCGGCCTCCTCGGACGAGGCGAGCGCGATGTCCTCGGCGTCGAACTCCTCGCGGGAGCGGGTGGTGGCAGGCGAGTCGTCCGACTCGTCCTGGGGCCCGTCCAGCGCGAGTCGCAGTCCCAGGACGGACCGCGCTGCCTCACCGATGCCGCGGAAGGCGTCCTGGATGGCCGCGGACGCGGCCGGCAACCTCTCCTCCTCGCGGTAGCCGAGCAGCCTGTTGCGTATGTGCGCCACCGCTGTGCCCTCGTCGCTCGACGTCGGCCTGACCACCAGCAGGTGCAGAGCAGCCAGATCCCGGCGCAGGGCAATGGTCGCGTCGTCCTCCGCCGGCCGCCAGTCACCGGTGAGCGGCACGGGCGCGTTCGGCAGATGGAGTGTGAGGGTGTCCGCACGCTCGGCACTACGGGCGTTCAGCAACAGCATGCCCAGCCGCTCCGTCGCGATCTCGGCCTCCGCCACCCGGCGTTGCAGCAATGCCGCCTTGTCCGCGTCCTTCGTGCCCTCCTCCAGGCGGCTCTGGATCATCAGGGCAGCCTCGTGCAGCCGTGCGGTACGCCGCCTCATGTCGTCGAGTACCTTCTCCAGCTGTCCGGGATCGGCATCGAGCATCTGGATCTGCATGGAGACGAGCTGGGCGAGCCGTGTGCGGAAGGCGTCACGCAGGCGCGTCAGCACGCGCCGGGGTGTCTCCGGGACGACGGCGAACCTCACCACCGCGCTGCAGGCGAACCCGATGGCCAAGGCCGCGCAGAGAGTCGGCAGAGTCGTTTCCGCTGCCCCGACGAACAGGGAGAGGAAGTAGATCTGGAAGCCCACGAGCCCCAGCGCGGTTCCACGTTCGCCGAATCTCCGGCAATAGGCGGGCACGCCGGGCCCGCTGCCGCGCACAACTGCCGTGCCGCGCGGCATCGCCCGAAATCCGGGTGAGTGTCCCACATGAACCCGGGCATGCGCGGACCATGGCAATTCTGAGGACAGCCGCCCGCCCCCTGCTCGCCTCCGTCTTCATCTCCGGCGGGCTTCGTACGCTGCGCGACCCGCACTCCGTGGCACCCGCCGCCGAGCCGGTGGCGCAGCTCGCCGCGGGGCATGTGCCCCGACTGCCGAACGACACGGTGCGGCTGGTGCGGATCAACAGTGCTGTACAGATCGGCGCCGGCGCGCTCCTGGCGACTGGACGCTTCCCCCGCGCGTCCGCGCTCGCGCTGGCCGCCTCACTCGTGCCCACGACCCTTGCAGGGCACGCTTGGTGGAGGGCCGAGGACGCGGACGAGCGCGCCCGCCAGCGTGTCCAGTTCACCAAGAACCTCTCCCTGTTCGGCGCGCTGCTGATCGCGGCTGCGGACACCCATGGCAAGCCCTCACTGGCCTACCGGTCTCGTGCCGCGGCCGCCGCCGGCAGCCGCGGCGCTCGGAAGGCCGGTCACACGGTGAACGCAGCCGTGACCGACAGGGTGGAGGACGTCCGGTCGGCCGCGCACTCGGTGCGCGACCATCTCCCGATCGGCTGACGGCCCGAACAGCGGCGGCGTCCGCACGCGTCACCGGGCGCGGGGCCACCCCCTGCGCGGGACGTTCGGACTTCCCAGGGCCCGTCCGGCGGGTCATGTGACTGTTGCGAGGTCAGCTCTTCGGCGGGTTCATGGGGCCGGGGTCAGGTGCCGCCATCTCTTCCAACCATCACGGTCGCCTCGATCCGGCTCTGACTCTGCCCCGTGATCTTCGCCGGATCGAAACGGGAGGCCTCAGTCGCCGGTCGTGCCGTCGAGCATCTCGCGCAGGATGTCCAGGTGGCCGTTATGGCGGGCCGTCTCCTCGGTGAGGTGAAGGAGAATCCAGCGCAGGTCGACATGGAGACCGTCGCGGACGGCTCGCTGGGCCTGCTTGTCCAGGCCGTTCCCTGCGACCAGTTCGCGGTAGTGGGCGCTCTGTTCGGCGTACTCGTCGAGCAACTGCGTGAGCGGGAAGTCGACGGCGATACGCATCTCGCGGTCGGGATCCTCCTCGGTCCAGGGGCCCCGGTTCTCTTCGCCGAGGAAGACCACCTGGAACCAGTAGTACTCGACCCAACGGAGGTGGTTGATCACTCCGCTCATGGTCATCAGCGGTGAGCTCGACAGGAGTGCCTTGCGGGCATCCTCCGCGGAGGCGCCGTCGCACTTGGCGCGGGCGGTGTCACGTGCGTAGTCGAGAAACGTGGTGAGCTGGGTGCGCTCGTCCCATGCGGGCGGCGTGTCGTTGATTCTGATCATCACGCGAAGCATCCCAACCACCGCGCCCGCTGTCGAGGCATTTATCGACGGACTCGACCCGCTCCACCCAGCGCCTTCCCCAGCGCCGCGCCACGATGCTCCAGCGCCGACGGGCCGCCCGGTACGATCCGCCGGACAGGCCTCAGTTCTTGCGCCCCGTCACGGCCACGGTCACGCCCAGTCCGAGCATCGTGAGGCCGCCGACTCCGCCCACCAGGGCGAGCCTCTCAGGGGGAATGCGTGAACCAGCTCCGGGTGAAGGGCGCGAGCAACCCCTAAACGCTGTCGCAGGTCAGTGCGAGGGCGTTGAAGACCAGGCCGAGTACCAGCATCTGAACGGTGACGTGCCCCAGGCCGGAGGGTCCTTCACCGAGCTCCAGGCCCTCAACTTCCGTGACGGCGTAGTCGAGATGGGTCACGACGGGCCGGCGCATCTCGCCATCAGCTCCGCGGACCGCTGCTTCGCGGTCTGGGTGTCTACCACGGCAATCGTGGCTGGGGTGTGAGCGTCGAGTTCGACGTCATGCACGGTCCGGTCACCACGTTCGGCCTGGGGCAGGAGGCCGACGGTGCGTTCGTGTTCATCGCGTCCGAGGGCGAAGTTGTCCCGGGCCCGCTGCTGGCGATAGGCAACACCACATCCCGCGTCGACTTCGGTGTCGATCCCGGAGAGTGGACCGACGCCTGGTCGGCCTCCGGAATCGGGCACCACTGGGCCTTGTGCACGGGTCACCGGGCCAAGGACCTGAAGGCCGCGGCCGACCTGCTCGGCCTGCCCTTCCGCCTCGTCGAGGGGACCGAGGTCCTCTGACCGCCTCGGCACGCGCGTCGGCACTCCTCCCATGAGGGCCGTCGTCGCGCGCCCGCCAGGGATTGCGGGACAACCCTTGGCCCGTTGACGTCAGGACGCTTGCCTGCCGCTGAGGGCGGGACGGGTGTCGAAGCGTCAGGGCGGGTATGTGCTCGGTGCGCGGGTCCGCACGACCCCGCACCCGGGTCTGCCGAGCGGACGGCATGCCGGTGCGCGGTCGGAATTCCCGGCCCGCCTCGCTCTTGAGGAGTCAGTCAGTGGAGCCAGGTGAGGGTGTCGGTACGGGGGACCACCAGGCACAGGTGATCGTGGTGGGCGCGGGGCCCGCCGGTTCCGCCGCGGCGTTGTACCTGGCCCGGGCCGGGGTGGACGTACTACTGCTGGAGAAGGGGACTTTTCCCCGGGACAAGGTGTGCGGGGACGGCCTCACTCCGCGGGGCGTGCAGCAGCTGGTCCGCATGGGGATCGACATCGAGGCCCCGGGCTGGATGCGCACCAAGGGGATGCGGTGGGTGTGCGGCGGGCGCCAGGTCCACATCGACTGGCCTCGTTCCGGCAGCCATCCGGACTTCGGCCTCACCCGCACCCGGCACGACTTCGACGACATCCTCGCCCGGCAGGCGGTGGCTGCTGGAGCCCGGCTGTGCCTGGACACGAAGGCGACGTGCCCTCTCACCGACCACCACGGACGGATCGTCGGCGTGAGCGCCGTCGCGGGTGGCGACAAACGCCCCAGGAACTACCGTGCCCCCCTGGTCATCGCAGCGGACGGGGCTTCGGCCCGCACTGCTCTGGCCATGGGGCTGGAGCGGGACCCCCGGGCCCCGATAGCTACGGCCGCCCGTCGCTACTACCGCAGCGAAGCCCGCACGCACGACCCCTACCTCGAACTCTGGGCCGACCTGCTCTGCTCCCGTACCGGGCGTGATCTGCCGGGATACGGGTGGATCTTCCCGCTGGGGGACGGGCGTGTGAACGTCGGTCTGGGTGCTCTCCCGCACCGCAAGCACGGAGCGGTCGACCTCCGGGCCACCATGGACACGTGGCTGGCCCGGTTGCCCTCGCACTGGGAGCTGCGAGAGGCGAACGCCGTTTCCCCCCTGCGCAGCGCCGCTCTGCCGATGGGTTTCAACCGCAGGCCGCAGTACCGTCGTGGTCTGCTCCTGGTCGGGGACAGCGGCGGCATGGTGAGCCCATGGAGCGGCGAGGGAATCGTCCAGGCCATGGAGGCGGGTGAGGTCGCAGCCGAGACCGTGGCCCTCGCCCTGCACCGTCCCTACGGCCCGGCGCGGGAGCAGGCCCTTCACCACTACCCGCGCGAGGTGAATCGCCGTTGGGGGCGCTACTACCGCCTGGGCAGCACAGTCGCCGACCTGGTGTTCGCCCGCTACGGCTACCGCCCGCTGCTCAACCGCCGTGTCATGGCTTCGCCCCCGCTGGTGCAGACCCTGGCACGACTGCTGACGCACGGAACGGACGCACCCGCCGACGACCTGATCGACACGGTCGTCCACGGCCTCGTGCGGATGGTTCCCGCGCCGAGCCGCCGCCGCGTGCGAGGCCCGGCCCCTCGGCGTCCCTGACTTCGGGTGCCGGATCCGCTGCCGGCCTCGCCACCGGGCGCCAACTGTCGCTCGGGAGTCCGGCGAGTGTATGTCGACGCGGACGGCATCGTGAAGCGCACGCGGAACGCAGGAACTGCCTGGCGGTGGACCGCGCCGTCGGAGACACTTGAAAGAGGGCGCCGCCGGATGACTGGCGGGGCATCTGCAGGCTCACCAGCGAAGGACTCATGCTGTTGAACTTTGCGTCCTTCCCCGCCCGCCCTCAGCAGCGCGGACTCCTGGAGCTAAACGTCGAGGGTGTCGACTCCCCCGCGCAGCCGGGACGGTTCCGGTGGGCACCCCACGATGGATGCGGCCGCACCGATACGGCAAGGAGACGGCCATGGTGCATCACCACAAGTCCAACAAGGAAGTCGAAGGCGACCCCGACCAGGGACACAGCCGTGGCATGCCGAGGCGCCCGAACGAGCGGGAGCGCGACGAACGACTGGCGGAGGATCGCGAAGAGATGGGCCTGCCCCGTAAGGAGGGCGGCCCGAAGTAGACCATGGCGGTGCGAGAGGGACGACCGGGCGTCGAATTCGGTCCGGCGAATGAAATCACCGTCGTTTCACGAGAGGTCCCGGGCATTGCGTGATCGTCAGAGGGGGGAGTTGGGTACCTGATGTGCGTCGGTCACTCACCCGGATTCCCGTACCGGCTTTCGGTGGTGCGGGAATCCGGCGTGGTGGCGCGAATTCCATGCCGGATCTGACGGCTAATATCAGGGGATCGTTGACGCCCGACCGAGAAGGTGCTTGTACGCGATGGACCACGACGCTCGCCTGTTCCTGCTTCCTGACGCCTACCCCCGGGTAGGCGTCGCTCTGGCCTCCGTCGGCGCTCTGGCGTGTGCGGAGACACCGGCCGTGCACGGATGGCTGCAGGCTCACGGAGTCTCCGCCTCGTCGGAGCAGGTGAGGATTCTTCTCGCTGATGCTGAGGCGCTGCTCCCCGACGGTGCCGAGAGCCTGCCGGTTCCGCTGAGCGAGGAGGAGAGTCTGCGTATTCACCGTGCGTCGGCGCCCCAGTCGGTCGCAGACCTGGAGGCGGAACTCGCGGGCTTTCGGGAGATGACCGAGGGTGCGGAGGCTCTCGTTCACCGCGCGCTCACCGCCGGTATCCCCGCCCCCCGCATCGCTCAGCTTACGGGATTGTCCCCGCGGGAGATCAGCGGTCTGATCCAGGCGTAACTCTCTGCCTCCGCGCATAAGGGAAGCCGGCGGTACGCCCGCTGATGTGCGTCGCCGAACGAGGCCGGGTCCGTTCCCGTCACCGACTGCGAGGCCGTTCCGTGGTCCGGTGTCGCCGCCACCCCGTTGGGCAGGTCCTCATTTCACCGCACCCGGCCGTCGGAGCCGGGTGCGGTTCAGTACGCGAGTCGGGCGCGGATGGTCTTGCCCGCGCTGGGCCCGTACGTGACCGTCAGCTCGCTGGCGAGGCGGCGGACCATGTGCCAGCCGAAGCCCCCGCTGCCGCCGTTGAGGTCCGGTGCGCGCTCACGCGGGGGTGCAGGGCTGGGATCGCTGACCTCTGCGGTCAGGGAGTCCGACGTGGCGGAGAGCTCGAGGGTGTACCGGCCGCCGCCGTGACGTACCGCGTTCGTCGTGAGTTCGGAAACCACCAGGACGAGGGACTCGGCCGTGGCAGGATCCGGGGCCCGAGTGAGGCTGTCGGCGAAGGTGCGAGAGGCCTCGCGCGCCTGGTGGATGCTCTCGGAGCCGTCGCCCCGCACCCTGGTCGGAGCAGAGGGTGCCGAGGCGTCGTTGATCTTATGGCCGTTCATGCGAGTTCACCCGCCTGTTGTCCGTTGTGCTGCTTTGTAGTGACAGGAAGTGTGCCCTCCGGCTCCGTCCGCACACCTGGGCTGTTTCCGAAGGCGCCGCCCGACGGACAACAGATCGCTATCCGGCCATTGCTTCTGGTGTCGGTGCACGAAAGGGGATCATCAGTTCGTGGTCCCTTTCCACGCACATCGGCTTTCGCATTGTCCGGTCCACAGCGTGGCTACGAACACGACCAGCTGAAAACCGGTGATGCGGCCTCCTGCGGCCGCACCGGCTACGGGCTCGCGGGGGCGTCGCGCGCCCGGATCTCGAGCGTCGTGCAACGCGCGGACAGGCGCGATAACCGTGGGCTGTAATTCAGCCGCTGCTCGCGGCTGCCACCGCCGCCATGCCCCCTACCAAGGCGCCTGGCCGGCCTGGTCCTCCTGCCGACCGTCGAGCAGGGAGATCTGTACGCGGATGCGTTTCCCCACCGGCTCCCGACGGATTTCGAAGCTCTGACAAATGGCGAGAACGTAAGCATTCAGCGTGACCGCGTTGCGTGACGGTTTCGGGCATGGGGTGACGGCCGGTGACCGGTGGTCAACGGCTGGGGTGTGGGCGGTCAGAT
>NZ_JBHVCT010000122.1:0-13202 GCF_042803195.1 Streptomyces sp. NPDC057428 | reverse complement strand
CACCCCGTTCGTGCGCGGGGTGCGACAACCGGCCGAGGGGGGCTCTGCCGGCCCCGTCCGTCAGCCGGCCAGCAGGGCGCCGAGGACCATGCCGCCGATCAGGCCCACGGCGCTGACGACGATGGCGGGTACGGCGAGCCGCTCGTGCCTGACGGTCTTGGCGATGACGGCCAGCACCAGGCCGATCACGCCGAACACGATCGGCAGGAAGATGATCGCGATCACGCCCAGCACCATCGCGATGATGCTCAGCACGTTGCCGGTCGTCGTAGGCTGCGGTGCGCCGTGAGGCTGCTGCCCGGTCGGTTGGTCGCCGTACTGCGTCGTCATCTGCCACTCCTTCGGGCGGTCTCCCAAAAGCTGACCCGAGGCGGATCGGCTCATCCCTCGGGTACCCACAAGTTCTCCACAGACACCACCACTTGGGTCGGACGTGGTGGAGGCGCGGGCTTCGACGGGTACCGCGTCCAGGACCCGAGCTGGTGTCGGCGCTCACGGACGGGTTGACTGGCCGGGCCTCGGCACACCGGACCTCGTGTGGGCCTCGGCATCGATGCACCACATGTCCGAGCCCGATCGCACGCTGCGTTCGGCCCACGACCTACTCACGCCAGGCGGCCTGTTCGCCGTCGTGGAACTGGCCGGCTTCCCGCGTTTCCTCCCGGAGAGCGCCCCGGAGGACCGACCCGGCCTCGAAGCCCGGTGCCACGCCGCGTGCGAGCGCCGTCACGCCGAGCACGTGTCTCACCGCGGAGCCGACTGGGGCCCCATGCTGACCGCCGCCGGTTTCGCGCTCAGGGGCGAGCGCACCGTCACCGTCAATCGAGGGCTCCCAGGACGCAGCCATCGGCCGCTACGCACTCGGCACTCTTCAGCGCCTGCGTCACAGCACGATGGACTCGCTCTCATCTGATGACCGTGCCGCACTGGACCGGCTGGTCGACGTGGACGGTCCTCACAGCATCCTGCGCCGCGACGACCTCGCCGTCCGGACGGAACGCAGCGTCTGGGCCGCACGACGCGAGATCTGACACTCGGCCGGAGCGGGCAGGATCCCGTCGGGTCTACGACAGCCCTGATGGTCTGATCTCGTCGTGCGCGACGCGAATGACCGTTTTCCCGTGCGCCCGGCGGCCGCCGGGCGCAAAGGCGGCCGGCGCCTCGGCCAGCGGTCGCACCGCACCCACCAAAGGCTCGAGCCTTCCGTCCCTCATGCGCGCGACGAGGCCGGCGAGCGTGGCGCGATCGGGTTCGACGACGAAGAACACCGATCGCCCACTTCTGGGCAGCACGTTCACCGGCTGGGCGATGGTGACCAGCGTGCCGCCGTTCCGCACGAGTGCGGCTGAGCGATCGAGGACGTCTCCCCCGATCACGTCGAGGACGACGTCGACTTCACCGACATCCTCCAGCGTCTCGGTCTCCAGGTCCACGAACGCGTCGACCCCGATATCGGCCGCTCGCTCACGATCCGCGGATCGGCCGGTCCCGATCACGCGCGCTCCGGCCTCACGGGCGAGCTGCACGGCGATGGACCCGACCCCTCCGGCCGAGCCGTGGATCAGGACCGTCTGGCCCGTGGCGAGGCGACCGTGGTCGAACAGGCCTTGCCACGCCGTCAGCCCGGAGATGACGAGGGCCGCGGCCTGCGCGTGATCGACGTCGGCCGGCAGGGGAGCCAGGTTGCGGGCCTCCACAGCGGTGTACTCGGCGAGGGATCCGTCACGCGCCCAGTCCGCCAGCCCGAACACTCGCTGGCCGACACTCAGGCCGGTGGTTCCGTAGCCCAGCTCCACGACGACACCTGACAGCTCGTGCCCTGGCACGCTGGGCGTGCGATCGCGTCCTGATCGATCGGTCCAGGTGGCGGGCCAGGCAAGCTCTCCCGGCGTGAAGCCCGCCGCGTGCACCCGCACGATCACGTCGTTCTCGGAGGCGTGCGGATAGGGGATCTCCGTCAGCGTCAACCCTGCCGTGCCGGCTTCGCGGTCCCTTACAGTGATGGCTTGCATGCCGTGCCCTTCGTGTGGTGCCTTCATGGAGTGTTAAGACGGGCGAACACTCCTGCGGGGTGACCGACGGTGGGACTCACAGTGTCGGGATGTACCCGCCGTCGATGACGAAATCGCTGCCCATGACATTTCGAGCCCGGTCCCCGGCGAGGTACACGACCAGATCAGCCACTTCCGAAGGACGGGAGAAGCGCCCTGAGACGGTGGATGAGGCCGCCTGGGCCTTCACGTCGTCCGCCGGTACGCCGGCGGCCTGCGAGACGGTCTGGGCGACTCCGCCGTCCCCCGTCCAGAGCTCGGTCTCGACCGGCCCGGGACTGACGCTGTTCACCCGGACCCCTCGCCCGCCGAATTCCTTCGACAGCGCCTTGGACAGACTGGCCACAGCGGCTTTGGTCGCGCTGTAGTCGACGACCACGGACTCGGGCAGGCGTGCGTTGACCGAGGCGATGTTGATGATCGAGCCGCCCCCGGCCTCGAGAATGCGGGGAAGTACGGCTCGGGTGACCGACACGGCGGTCATGAGGTTCAGCTCGATGGTCTGCCGCCACTGGGCATCCGTGACGCTGAGGAACCCGCCCGGGCGCGCGGGAGCCGATCCCACATTGTTGACGAGCACATCGACGCGTCGGCCGGCTGCCGCGGCCAGCACCTGTTGGACCCCGTCGGGCGCGGTCAGATCCGCCTGCACCCAGGTCACGGCCCCACGGTCGACCAGCCCCCGCAGCTGCGGGGTGGATGTCCGGGCGACAGCCAGGACGTGGGCGCCGGCCTCGGCCAGAGCCGTGGTGACCGCGAGGCCGATTCCTTTGCTGGCCCCTGTGACAACGGCGCACCGGCCGTCCAGTTCTGGCTGCTGGTCGTCCATCCCGGCTCCAGACACGTGAGAAGCGGGCACTCGCCCTGTCGCCAGGCCCCTGGACGGCGGCCTGCTGTCCTGCCCCATTGTGCGTTGCGACTGTCTCCGCCGCGCTCTGGCGGGCGGGCGCGCCCGCGCATCGGCCGGGTGCGCACGGACGACGTCCGGTACGCACCCGGCCGGTACGCCGGTCTCAGTGACGGGGTCCGCTCACGGTTGCGCGGTGAGACCGAAGCTCTGTGCCGCGGAGCCGTCGCAGGGACGCTGGGTCAGCTGGACGGAGTCAGCCCCTGTCGTCGCGGCCGAGAGGCACTGGCCGCTGTGCCGGGCCGAGAAGTGGTAGCTCCCTGAGGACTCACGGACCGGCTGCCACTGCTGGTTGAGGCCGCTGGAGTACGACCACAGCTGCAGGGGCGCTCCCTGTGCGGTGGAACGGTCGGTGACGTCCACGACCTGCTGCGGGTTGCCCCGCGCCGCGATACGCACGTAGCCGCCGTCCGTGGGCCGGAACTGGAACTGCTGGGCGACGGTGCCGTTGCACGTGTACTGCTGGACCGCTGTCCCATTGACCGTGCTCGCGCCCCTGGCGTCGACACACATGCCGTTCGACCGGCTCCCCAGCGAGTACCAGGCCGTCTCAGGGATGCCCTCGACGGGCGGTTCGGTGGAACCCGCACCGCCGAGCCACTTGAGCCCGTCCAGGAGGAATCGGTTCTGGGTGGCGCTGGCGAACGTGGAGGACAGCGGGGTGTCGGTCGCGTAGTTCATCGCGTTGTGGCCGAAGTTGGCGTACAGCATCTTGTACTGACGGTTCGTCCAGAGGATGGGGTAGTAGCCGCTGTACCAGGTCTCACCCGCGCTCGTGCCCAGGGGGAAGCTGCTGGGGTCGACCGAGGCGAGGATGTCGATGTCGGGGTTGTTCCGAAGGTCGTTGGACCAGCTGTACCACTCGCTGACGGACGAAGTGAACGTCTGGGGCAGGTTCACCGTCGACGGATGGGTGCGGTCCTCGGCCCGCAGAACCGCTGTTGTCGGGCCCCATGTGTTGGACTTGAAGTTGCCGCTGCCGAGGAACTGGTTGTGGTACCAGGGCCAGCTCTGGGCCTCGGTCGTGAACGCCGACACGTGGAATCCCAGCCAGGCTCCGCCTGCGCGCATGTACCTCTCGAAACCGGAGCGTTGGGCGGCACTGTGCGGGCTGTCGTCGAGGAACAGCACGACGTCGTAGGCGTCGACGCCCCCGTTCGCCAGCAAGTTCCAGTCGGTGCTCGGCGTGTAGGTGAAGCCGTTCGCGGCGCCGGCCTGCGGGAACCAGGTGTTCGCCTCGCGGGCGAAGCTGATGTGCGCCTGGTCATAGGTGCCGCTGTAGAGACCCAGCACCTTGAAGGACGCCTCGGCGGCTGCGCGTTCGGCGGTTCCCGCGGTGGACGGGGTGGCTGTCAGGGAGAGGAGCGCGGCCAGCAGGGCCAGGACGGTCAGCAGTGGCCGCGGTAAGCGGCGCATGGGTGGTCCGTACGTCGTGGGCATGAGATCTCCTGCACGTCGGGGTTCGGCAGCGAACGGGGGTACGGCACGAAGTCCGGGATCAGCCGCGGTACTGAGCCAGGATCCGGGTGAAGTCCCAAGGCTGCTGGCTCACCTCCGAGCAGGTGTCCGCTCCCCCTCCGGTGCAGGGCCGGTCCCTGTTGACCGACCAGAAGGTGAGCCGGGCGAGGTGACGCTGCTGGGCATAGGCGAGGATGGTGCGGAAGTCCGCGAGGGTGATGGTTTCTCCCACGTCGGTGACGCCGTTCATCGACGAGATTCCCGTGTGCCGGTAGGCCTGGTCGTCGCTGTAGCCGTACGCGTTCTTCACCGCGGTCTTCAGGCCTTCGGCCGCACGTGTGGTGAGTGTTCCCATGTTCTGGCCGTTGCCGCCGAAGTTGAACGGCATGATGGTCCAGCTGTCAACGGTCAGGCCCGCCGAAGCCGCCCGGTTGATCAGGCCGGTGTCGGGTCCGCTCTGCTCGGTACCGAAGGTGACGTACACCTTGATGCCGGGGTTGTCGGCCTTGACCGTTTTGAGAGCGTCCACCGTGCGCTGTTGCACCGCAGGGCTGTCGTAGGCCGCGGCTTCGATGTCGATGTCGATGGCCTTGAGCCCGTAGGCGTTGATGACCTTCTGGTAGGCGGCGGCCAGTTCACCGGCGCTGGAGCAGGAGCTCTCGAGTTTGTTGCCGCTCCAGCCACCGAAGGACGGGATGACGTCGCCGCCGTTACCGCGCACGGTGTTCACGGTCTGCTGGTCGACGCCACCGGTCAGGGGACGGCTGCCGTCCCACTGGGGGTTGCAGTAGCCGTTGCTGAGGACGAAGGCGAGCGTGTACCACTTGACGCCGGTCGCGTTGGTGACGGTGGTCGGGCTCGGCGGGTTCCCCCACCCGTTGTACAGGTACGGAGCGACGGCCATGGGTGCGTCGGCGTCGGGTTCGCCACCGCCGTCCGGTGCGCTCCACTTCTGGTTGGCCGCGCCTGTACAGCTCCAGATCTGGAGTCGGGTGCCGTTCGCCGAGGACGCGCCGGTGACGTCGACGCACTTGTTCGACTGCGGGTTGACTATGGCCCCCGCAGCGGTGACCGTCCACTTCTGGTTGGCCCCGCCTGTGCAGTCCCACAGCTGGAGGGCGGCGCCGTTCGTGGTGGACCTGTCGACGATGTCCAGGCACTTGCCCAGTGCGCTCACGCTGCCGTCCGAGCCGACCGTCCACTCCTGGGCGCCGGTGGAGTTGCAGTCGTACAGCTGAACAGCCGCCCCGTTGGCGCTGCTTGCGCCGGCGATGTCCATGCATTTGCCGCCCAGGCCGGTGATCTGCCCGGCGGCGGCCGCCGCGGGGGTCACCGCGAGCGCTCCCGCGGCCGTGGTGAGAACACTGACGGTGAGGACGGTGCGCAGCAGGCGGGACCGCCGGATGCGGTCGAGGTGGGGGAATGCGGCCATAGGTGTCACGGCCTTTCGTACTCGGCGGATCTGGGTGGGGGTGCGCCGTACGTCGACCCACACACATCCGTATTCACATTCATGAACACAGGTCGCATGCGTGAGGAAGGCTTTGGTCGGTGAACCTAAAGGTCTGAACCAGTGCCCGTCAAGATGTCGGAACGGACGGGAAGCAGCCCCTGTTCGTCCACGCTCCCGTCCACGCGGCTCGACGGGCTTCGAGCGCCCTCCGCCGGCTGAGCGCCACATCACGATCGCCCATACGATGGATCGGAGGCCGTAGCGGTAGCGGGGCCGCCCTGCCATGGTTCCGGCCGCTGAACGTAAGGGGCGTATGACAGAGGCCGCAGACAGGACGCGGACCGTCATCGTGACCGTGGATGACGATCCGGGGGTCTCCCGCGCCGTTGCCCGTGACCTGCGACGGCGTTACGGCGCCACCTACCGCGTGGTCCGCGCGGAATCGGGCGATTCGGCGCTGCAGGCACTGCGGGAGCTGAAACTGCGCGGCGATCTGGTCGCGGTGATCCTTGCCGACTACCGGATGCCGCAGATGAACGGCATCGAGTTCCTCGAACAGGCCCTGGACGTCTATCCCGAAGCCCGCCGGGTCCTGCTGACCGCATACGCGGACACCGGCGCTGCGATCGACGCCATCAACGTCGTGGATCTCGACCACTACCTGCTCAAGCCGTGGGACCCGCCGGAGGAGAAGCTCTACCCGGTCCTGGACGACCTGCTCCAGGCATGGCGGGCCGGCCACCACCGGGCACACCCCAGCACCAAGGTCGTCGGGCACCGCTGGTCGGCGCGCTCCTCGGAGACCCGGGAGTTCCTGGCACGCAATCAGGTGCCGTACCGCTGGTACTCCGCCGACGAGCCGGAGGGGCGGCGGCTGCTGTGCGCCGCCGGTCAGGACGGGCTGAGGCTGCCCGTGGTGATCACCCCGGACGGAACGCCGCTGGTCGAGCCGGAGCCGGCCGAACTCGCCGTTCACGTGGGACTCGCGACCACCCCGACAGCCGACTTCTACGACCTGGTGGTGATCGGCGGTGGCCCGGCCGGGCTGGGCGTAGCCGTGTACGGCGCCTCGGAAGGGCTGCGGACGGTGCTGGTGGAACGGTCGGCGACCGGCGGGCAGGCAGGGCAGAGCTCCAGGATCGAGAACTACCTCGGCTTCCCGGACGGCGTCTCGGGCGGGCAGCTCACCGAGCGGGCCATCCGGCAGGCGGGAAGGTTCGGCGCCGAGATCCTCACGACGCGGGAGGTGACCGGGCTCGAAGCCCGCGGGGCGGCGCGGATCGTGCGCTTCTCGGACGGCTCGGAGGTCGCGGCACACAGTGTGATCCTGGCCACCGGTGTGTCGTACCGACAGCTGCCCGCCGAGGGCGCGGGCGAGCTGACGGGCCGTGGGGTGTTCTACGGTTCGGCGCTGACGGAGGCGGCGTCCTGCCAAGGTCACGACGTGTACATCGTCGGTGGCGCCAACTCGGCTGGGCAGGCGGCGATGTATCTCTCGCGGACCGCCGAGTCGGTGACACTGCTGGTGCGCGGAGAGTCGATCGCCGCGTCGATGTCGTACTACCTGATCCAGCAGGTCGAGGAGACGCCGAACATCCAGGTGCGCTGCGGCACGGTCGTCGACGCCGCGCACGGCGACGGCCACCTGGAGTGTCTGACGCTGCGCGGGGTCCAGGACGCTGCGACCGAACTCGTCGACGCGCAGTGGCTGTTCGTCTTCATCGGCGCGGCCCCCCTGACCGACTGGCTGGACGGCACGGTGCTGCGCGACAAGAAGGGGTTCATCCTGGCCGGGCCCGACATGACGCCCGACGGGCGGCCACCGGCGGACTGGGAGCTGGAGCGGCCGCCGTACCACCTGGAGACCAATGTCCCCGGCGTGTTCGTGGCGGGCGACGCCCGTGCCGAGTCGGCGAAGCGGGTCGCGTCCGCCGTCGGAGAGGGAGCCATGGCTGTGATGCTCGTCCATCGCTATCTGGAGCAGTCATGAGTGGCGCGCCGATGACGTGCGACCCCCACGAGATCGCGAAGCTGTTCCTCTTCGAGAAACTGCTCCCCGAGCAGGTGGGACGCCTCTGCGCCGAGGGCGGGGTGGAACTGTTCCAGCCGGGGCCCGTCTACGCCGAGGGAGAGCCCGCGACGTGTTTCTACGTCATGCTCGACGGCTCGGTCGTACTGTCCCGCCGGGTCGGCGGGGACGATATGGAGGTCACCCGCACCTCCCAGCCGGGTGTGTACGCCGGGGCCATGCAGGCATACGTCGGCGACCGCGTTCCGCAGCTGTACAACAACTCCATGCGCGTCACCGAGCCGTCGCGGTTCTTCGTCCTGCCCGCGGAGACCTTCGCGAGCGTCATGCGCGAGTGGTTCCCGATGGCGGTGCACCTGCTGGAAGGGCTCTTCTTCGGCTCGAAGAGCACGCAGCGGGCCGTCGGACAGCGGGAACGGCTTCTGGCGCTGGGCTCGTTGTCCGCGGGGCTCACACATGAGCTCAACAACCCTGCTGCGGCAGCCGTCCGCGCGACCTCGGCACTGCGGGAGCGGGTGGCGAAGATGCGGCGCAAGCTCGGAGTCATCGCCGAGGGTTCGTTCTCCCGCGACACGCTCGCCGGCCTGGTCGACATCCAGGAGCGGACGGCCGAGCGGATCGCCAAAGCGCCCTCGCTCAGTGCGATGGAGGCGTCCGACCGCGAGGATGCTCTGGCGGACTGGCTCGATGACCGCGGAGTCGAGCAGAGCTGGCAGATCGCGCCCACCTTCGTCCAGGCGGGCCTGGACACCGAATGGCTGAATCAGGTCGCGGTCGCCGTGGACGAGGAGATCCTCCCGGGGGCTGTCGGATGGCTCAACTACACCGTCGAGACCGAGCTCTTGATGAATGAGATCGCGGATTCCACGGCCCGGGTCTCCCACCTGGTCGACGCCGCCAGGCAATATGCCCAGCTCGACCGGGCGCCCTTCCGGACCGTCGACGTCCATGAACTCCTGGACAGCACACTGGTGATGCTCTCGGCCAAAATCAGCTCAGGCATAGCGGTCGTCAAGGACTACGACCGTACGGTTCCTGAGATCCCGGCGTATCCGGCCGAGCTCAACCAGGTATGGACCAACCTGATCGACAACGCGGTCGCCGCCATGCGCGATGCGGACGGGCCGGGGACGCTGACCATCCGGACCGCACTGCACCACGACCGGCTGCTGGTCGAGTTCCGTGACACCGGCACCGGCATCCCGAAGGAGATCCGCGGACGCGTCTTCGACCCGTTCTTCACCACCAAGCCGGTGGGCGAGGGCACTGGACTGGGCCTCGACATCTCCTGGCGGATCGTGGTGGACAAACACCACGGCACGCTCCAGGTGGAATCCGAACCGGGCGACACCCGTTTCCAGGTGCTGCTGCCTCTCACCGCGGACGACTCCGACGGGAGCGCGGAACCGGCCTGAGTCGCCCACCGGGCCCGTCGGGCATGGCAGGCGATGTCCGGCGGCGGACCTGCCGCACCCGACGCGGCGGTACAGCACTCCGGAGTGCGGCGGCGGCATACGCAAGGCTTTCCGTACCCTGGGAGGATGCGGATGCGCCCCACTCTGAGCTGGACCCCTGCCGAGAACCCGTCGCCGGGCACCACCGACCTGCAGCCGGTGGAGGATGCGCTGCGCGCCGGCAGGGTGCTGGTCCTCAGCGGAGCCGGCATCTCCACCGAGTCGGGCATTCCCGACTACCGGGGCGAGGGCGGAAGCCTGAGCCGGCACACCCCGATGACGTACCAGGACTTCACCGCAGAGGCTCAGGCCCGGCGCCGGTACTGGGCGCGGAGCCATCTCGGCTGGCGCACGTTCGGCCACGCCCGCCCCAACGCGGGGCACCGGGCCGTAGCCGCGTTCGAGCGGCGGGGTCTGCTCTCAGGTGTGATCACCCAGAACGTCGACGGCCTGCACCAGGCCGCCGGCGCCGAGGCCGTCGTGGAACTCCACGGGAGCCTGGAACGCGTCGTCTGCCTGTCCTGCGGCGATCTCAGCCCGCGCCGCGAACTCGCGCGGCGACTGGAGGAGGCCAATGCGGGCTTCGAGCCGGTGGCCGCCGCGATCAACCCGGACGGCGACGCCGACCTCACCGACGAACAGGTCGGTGACTTCTGCGTGGTGCCCTGCACGGTCTGCGGCGGGATCCTCAAACCGGACGTGGTGTTCTTCGGCGAAGCCGTGCCACCGCAGCGGGTCGAGCACTGCCGCGAACTGGTCCGCGCGGCGTCCTCGCTGCTGGTTCTGGGATCCTCGCTCACGGTGATGTCGGGGCTCCGCTTCGTCCGCCAGGCGGCCCAGGACGGAAAACCGGTCCTCATCATCAACCGCGACCCGACCCGGGGCGACCGGCACGCCCTTGCCCGCATCGCGCTCTCGTTGGGGCCGGCGCTCGGCACCGTGGCCGACCGGCTGGGCATGTCTGCCGCCGCGGGGGCTGCGGAGACCGCATGACCTGCGGGCACGGTCGCGCCGAGATCTTCTGAGGAACATCCAGCGCCGCCCCCTGCCAGAGGGCCGCACCGGCCAACGTCGAAGCTGACCGGGCTGGCCCGCACCCACTGGCCGAGATCGGCGAGTGGGGGTCCCGGCCGGCGCCGTCCGTGACCATGACGATCGGAGGACCGGTGGCGGTGGACGGCTCCCGCGCCAGGACCGGCGGTCACCGCACCGAGGGACGCTGGTGCCTGGCCCAGTGCTCGGCCGCCGTCATTCCCAGCAGCACCACGTCGTGATACTCGCCGGCGAAGTACTCGTGCTGCCGAAGCCGTCCCTCCTCGACGAAGTCCAGTCCGCGGTAGAGGGCGAGCGACGCCTCGTTGAAGGCATAGACCTCCACTTCACACTTGTTGTGGCGCTGCTCCGCGAACATGTAGGTGAGGATGAGCTCGGTGGCCTCCTTCGCGTACCCCCTCCCCCCGGTGGTCGCGGGAGATCTCGATGCCGGTCCTGAACCGCCCCGCGCGGCTGTCGGTCTCTCCGACCGTCACGGCACCTGCGAATGCCCTGTCGGCCAGCACCTCGACCACGAGACGGTACGACCCGCTGTCCGGCGACCGCCCCGCACACTCCGCCGTCCAGGACCGAAAGCTCTCCTCGGACCGGGGAGGTTCGATCATGTCGGCGTTGCGTACGTCGACAGCGCTCTGGGACAGATCCCGGAAGCCTCGCCAGTCGTCCGGCTCGACGCCCCGAAGACGAATCCTCTCGCCGGTCCACATCTCGTTCACGACGTCTGCCTCTTCGCTCGTGTGCAGGCGCTGCGGGCCCGCACCTGTGTCCCACTCAGCGGGACGAGAACGCGGGTGCGGGCTCGGTCTGCGCGCTGCCCGGGGATGGGGCACGGAGCTCACGCGTCCGGCCCGCGGACAGAATGCCGTTCTTCATGTCCGACGGCAACAGGATTGAACTCGGGCGTCACGGGGAACCGGGACCGCCGCCCGCCGCCCGCCGCCCCGCAGGGCTCGGACCCCGCAGGGCTTCGCAGCACCCTGGCCCGGGCCGCCGGGCCATGCCGTAGGCCCGGCACCGCCGGCCCTCACTTCTTGGCCACTTCCTTGCTGTGCCGAAACCTCTGGAACACCTCAGATTTGTTTTCGTCAGGCAGGGCACACTGCCAGAATCACAGGGTTCCTGATCATGCGCCTTCGAGCCATTGCCGGACGCCTCCCCACGGGCCCGGCCGGGACCGACCATCTTCCCCTCACAAAGGCGACCCCCCTCCATGAGTGACGGCAGCATCTCAGCAGCCGGTCAGCTCGCCGCCGACGCACCGGCGCCGAGCTCCCCCCACGTGGACGCCGGCGACGCCGGCTACAGCAAGGACCTCAAGTCCCGCCACATCAACATGATCGCCATCGGTGGCGCGATCGGCACCGGGCTCTTCCTGGGTGCGGGCGGGCGCCTCGCCGACGCCGGACCTTCGCTCGCCATCGCCTACGCCGTCTGCGGTGTCTTCGCCTTTTTCGTCGTGCGCGCCCTGGGCGAGCTCATCCTCTACCGGCCGTCATCCGGTGCCTTCGTCTCCTACGCCCGTGAGTTCATGGGCGAGAAGGGCGCGTTCGCTGCCGGCTGGCTGTATTTCCTCAACTGGTCGACCACCGCGATCGCGGACATCACGGCAGCCGCGACGTATGCCCACTTCTGGGGCATGTTCAGCGATGTCCCGCAGTGGATCCTGGCGTTGGTCGCCCTCGCCGTGGTCCTCACGGCCAACCTCATCTCGGTGAAGTACTTCGGTGAGATGGAGTTCTGGTTCGCGATCATCAAGGTTGCGGCACTTGTCGCCTTCATGCTGATCGGCATCTTCCTCGTCGTCACCCAGCATCCGGTGGACGGCCACACCCCCGGCCTGTCGACCGTCTCGGACAACGGTGTCTTCCCCGTCGGAACACTTCCGATGCTGCTCGTCATCCAGGGCGTCGTCTTCGCCTACGCGTCCGTCGAGCTGTGCGGGGTCGCTGCCGGCGAGACCGAGGACCCCGCGAAGATCATGCCGCGGGCGATCAACTCCATCATGTGGCGGGTCGGCCTGTTCTACGTCGGCTCGGTGGTGCTGCTCGCGCTGCTCCTGCCCTACACCGCCTACTCCGGGGACCAGAGCCCGTTCGTCACGGTCATGGACAAGCTTGGGGTACCGGGTGCCGCCGGCGTGATGAATCTCGTCGTGCTGACCGCCGCGCTGTCCAGTCTGAACTCCGGCCTCTACTCGACCGGCCGCATCCTGCGCTCCATGGCGCTGTCGGGATCGGCGCCCCGTTTCACCGGGCTGATGAACAAGGGGCAGGTGCCCTACGGCGGCATCCTGCTGACGGCGGGCTTCGGTGTCCTGGGCGTCGGTCTGAACTACGTGGTACCGGGCCAGGCATTCGAGATCGTGCTGAACCTGGCATCGGTCGGGATTCTCGGGACCTGGGGCATGATCATGCTCTGCTCACTGGTGTTCTGGCAGCGTTCGCAGGACGGCCGGGTCACGCGGCCTGCCTACCGCCTGCCCTGAGCGCCCTACACCCAGCTCGTCACGCTTCTCTTCCTCGTCGGCGTTGCCTTCCTGATGTGGTGGGGCGGCGGCGTCGGCCGGACGACCGTGATGTTCCTCCCGCTGATCGCCGCGGCGCTCGTCGGCGGCTGGTTCCTGGTCCGGGGGCGGGTCCGCGAGATGGCGCAGGCAAGGCAGAACGTCTGACCCCTTCGCGCGGGGGCCCGCAGAGGCCCCGCCACCGATCGGAGGGGGTGGCCCCTGCCCCCCGGCGGGGCCCCCCCCCCCCGGGCGGCAACCCCCCCCCCGCCCGGGGCATAACGCCACCACGAG
>NZ_JBHVCT010000121.1:0-13515 GCF_042803195.1 Streptomyces sp. NPDC057428 | reverse complement strand
GGACGAGAAATCGTCCGGGGCCACGCCGTTTCGCTGTCCGCGGTGTCAGCGCATCTTTCCGCCACGCGGCATCCGCATGCCCTTCGGCATCGGGCCCTTCGGCAGCGGCATGTTGCTCATCAGGTCGCCCATCGCGCGCAGCCGGTCGTTGGCCGCGGTCACCTGCGGGCCGGTGAGGACCCGCGGGAGCTTCAGCATCTTGGTGCGCACCTTCTTCAGCGGCACCTGGCCCTCGCCGTCGCCGACGATGATGTCGTGGACGGGTACGTCGACCACGATGCGGGCCATGCGCTTCTTCTCGGCGGCCAGCAGGCTCTTCACCCGGTTCGGGTTGCCCTCGGCCACCAGCACGATCCCGGCCTTGCCGACCGCCCGGTGGACGACGTCCTGGCTGCGGTTCATCGCCACCGCCGGAGTCGTGGTCCAGCCGCGCCCGACGCGGTCCAGAACCGCCGCCGCTGCGCCAGGCTGGCCCTCCATCTGCCCGAAGGCCGCGCGCTCGGCGCGGCGTCCGAAGATGATCGCCATCGCGAGGAATGCCAGTACGAAGCCCAGGATGCCCGCGTAGACCGGGTGACCGATCAGGAAACCGATGGCGAGGAGGACACCGAAGGTGATGATTCCCACACCCGCGACGACGAGACCCACCTTCGGGTCCGACCGCCTGGTCATCTTGTAGGTCAGGGCGATCTGCTTGAGCCGCCCCGCGTTCTCGGCGCTGTCCGCGCCGTCAGTGTTTGCCTTCCTCGCCATGTAGCGAAGTTTACGTGGCCCGGAGGTGACCTAGGAACGGTGGTCGGCCACAGCCTTCAGCACGTGCTCCGCCTCCACGCGGTCCTGTGCCCTGCGGCGGTCCTCGAGGACCGCCGTCCAGGCGTTCCGGCGGGCGGTGCGCTGGCCGCTGCTGAGGAGCAGCGACTCGACGGCGCGGAGTGCGGTGGTGACGGACGGGATCGTGTTGGCTCGTACCGGCGCGGCGTGCATCGTGGACGTTCCCCCTCGGAGCGGATGCGCGCACCCGGCGCGCACTGAGTAGCGGGAAGCAATGACAGCGGTGGCCGTGGGAGCCACCGCGTATGTACCTAGGGTCACTGCTCGGTGTTACCAGTGCATGACCGGTCGGTCAAACACCAATGAAACTCTGATTTCGGCGCCGCGCACGCCGACGCGGCCCATACGGGGCCCCCGACCTGCGGGGGGCGTACGGACCGCGTCGCTGCGGCTAATACTTTTCAGTAATTACTTGTGCGCCGATTCACACGGAGGGTGTGGCGGCGGTGGCCGCGCTGCGGCGCTCGATCGCCTGCTGGAAGAGGCGTCCGGCGCGGTAGGACGAACGCACCAGCGGACCCGACATGACGCCGGAGTAACCGATGGCGTCGGCCTCGTCCTTGAGCTCCACGAACTCGTGCGGCTTCACCCAGCGCTCGACCGGGTGGTGCCGGACGGAGGGCCGGAGGTACTGCGTAATCGTGATGAGCTCGCAACCCGCGTCGTGCAGGTCCTGGAGCGCCTCGCTGACTTCCTCGCGGGTCTCGCCCATCCCGAGGATCAGGTTCGACTTGGTCACCAGACCGGCCTCGCGGGCGCGCGTGATGACTTCCAGGGAGCGCTCGTAACGGAAGCCGGGGCGGATGCGCTTGAAGATCCGCGGCACCGTCTCGACGTTGTGCGCGAGCACCTCCGGGCGCGAGGAGAAGACCTCGGCGAGCTGCTCCGGTTCGGCGTTGAAGTCGGGGATCAGCAGCTCGACCTTGGTCGCGCCCGCCTCCCGCTCCGCCGTCAGCGCGTGGATCTGGCGCACGGTCTCCGCGTACAGCCAGGCACCGCCGTCCTCCAGGTCGTCGCGGGCGACGCCGGTGATCGTGGCGTAGTTCAGGTCCATCGTGACCACGGACTCGCCCACGCGGCGGGGCTCGTCACGGTCGAGGGCCTGGGGCTTCCCCGTGTCGATCTGGCAGAAGTCGCAGCGCCTCGTGCACTGGTCCCCGCCGATGAGGAAGGTGGCCTCGCGGTCCTCCCAGCATTCGAAGATGTTGGGGCAGCCGGCTTCCTGGCACACCGTGTGCAGTCCCTCGCTCTTCACGAGTTTCTGCAACTGGTTGTACTCGGGGCCCATCTTCGCCCGGGTCTTGATCCACTCGGGCTTGCGCTCGATGGGGGTCTGGCTGTTCCGGACCTCGAGGCGCAGCATCTTGCGCCCGTCGGGTGCGACAGCGGACACTCCGGCACTCCCCTTAGCTCTCACTGCATTGGAATCTTCGGTAAACACCAGGGTACGCCCGTGGTTAGAACGGTCTTACGTCTCCCCAACCTGTGGCCGAGGGGCCCTATTCCCGGCGGGCCTGTGCGAGCCGTCTCAGGCGGGCGCGACGGCGGTCTCCGGGGTGCTGATGACGCGCGGCGCCGGCTCCGCGTTCTCCAGGATCTCCCGCAGGTGCCTCTCGGCGACCGGCAGGACGTCGCCGATCGTGATCTCGCGGCCCAGTTCGCTGCTGAGCGAGGTCACCCCCGCGTCCCGGATGCCGCACGGCACGATCCGGTCGAAGGACGTGTTGTCCGGGTTCACGTTCAGCGAGAAGCCGTGCATGGTCACACCCTTGGCGACCCGGATGCCGATCGCCGCGAGCTTGCGGTCCTCCCTGCGCTGCCCGGCGTTGGACGGCGCGTACTCGGGGCCGTTCAGCCGGGGGTCGAACTCCTCGTCGTGCAGCCGGGGGTCGAAGTCCAGCGACAGCCCGCCGAGGGCCGGTCGGTCCTCGACCGGGTCGCCGAGCACCCAGACTCCGCTGCGGCCCTCCACCCGGCTGGTCTCCACGCCGAACTCGGCGGCCGTGCGGATCAGCGCGTCCTCCAGGCGGCGCACGTGGGCGACCACGTCCACCGGGCGGGGCAGCTTCAGGATCGGGTAGCCGATGAGCTGCCCGGGACCGTGCCAGGTGATCTTCCCGCCGCGGTCGACGTCGATGACGGGCGTACCGTCCAGCGGGCGCTCGCTCTCCGTCGTGCGCCGGCCCGCCGTGTAGACGGACGGGTGCTCGAGGAGCAGACAGGTGTCGGGGACGGTGTCCTCGAACCGTGCGGCGTGCACCTCGCGCTGCTTCTGCCAGGCCTCCTGGTAGTCAACGGCTTCCTCACCGAATCCCAGACGGACGAACCGCAGCTCACTCACTCGGGTGCCTTCCTACTCGCGGTGCCGCAGTGGCCGGGGGGTGTCCCCGGAACCACGTCACCATGCACTGATGTGCGCCCCCAGCCACTGTACGACCGGTGCCGACGGCCGGGTCCCGCAGGCCGTACGCGGTCGAATCCGTCAGCGATCCGGGCAATCCTCACACGATCGGATGAACGTGGAGCGAAGGGCGCTGAGACCGCGGCCTAGGCGGCTAAATTCGCGCCGTTCCATGACGGGCTCGCCCGCTCCCACTCGTGGGGGAGCCCGGTGAGGGCTGCCCGCCCGGCCCCGATTGCAGGAGACCTTTCAGCTGATGTCGGAACGACCGCCCCAGCGCACCCCGAACCGACGCCTCGCCGCGCTCATCGCGGAGGCCGGGTTCTCCCATGCCGGGCTGGCCCGCCGGGTGGACCAGCTCGGCCTCGAACACGGGCTCGATCTGCGATACGACAAGACCTCGGTGACCCGCTGGCTACGCGGGCAGCAGCCCCGGGGCACCACCCCGGCGCTGATCGCCGAGGTGTTCACCCGGCGCCTCGGGCGCCGGCTCTCGGCGCAGGATCTGGGCCTGGACGCGTGCGCGCCCGTCTACGCGGGCCTGGAGTTCGCGGCCACACCCGCGGAGGCCGTCGACATCGTCAGCGGTCTGTGGCGCAAGGACTCGGGCAGTCACGCCGAGCTGCGCAAGATCGCCTTCACCCCGGCCGGACTGGTCGTCCCCAGCAGGGACTGGCTAATCGGGCGCGCCGACGAATGGGTCGGCCGTGGTGAGACACCGGACCGGGCGGGCGGGACACCCGCGACGCCCGCCCCGCGCACCACCGCCGATGCCCGTGCCCCGCAGGGGCTCCACCAGGCGAACGGGAGCGGCGCACCGCACGCACCCGGGGCCCCCGGGCTGCCGCACGGTGCCCGTGGCCCCGGCCTGCCCCGGCCACCCGCGCCCCCGGCGCCGCCCCTGGGTGTTCCGCGCCAGCGGCATGCCGAGCGGGGCACGGGCCTGCGGGTCGGCAGCGGCGACGTCGCCGCGCTGCGCTCGGTGGGCGAACTCTTCCGCACTCTCGACGACGCCTACGGCGGTGGCCACGCCAGGCAGGCCCTCGTCCGGTACCTGGAGCACGAGGCCGAGCCCATGCTCCGAGGCAGCTACGGCGAAGCCATGGGGCGGCGGCTGTTCTCCGCGGCCGCCGATCTGACCAGGCTGGCGGGCTGGACCTCGTACGACATCGCGGCGCACGGCCTCGCCCAGCGCTACTTCGTCCAGGCGCTGCGCCTCGCCCAGGCGGCCGGTGACCGGGCGTACGGCGCCTTCGTGCTGATCACGATGAGCCGGCAGGCCGTCTACCTCGGGCACGGCAGGGAAGCCATCCAGCTCGCCCGGGTCGCCCAGCAGGGCATCGGCTCCGCCGCGCCGCAGATCGTCATGGCGCTGCTGCACTCGGTGGAGGCACGCGGGCACGGCGTCCTGGGGGAGGCCAGGGCCTGTGTCGCCGCGCTCGTACGGTCGGAACGCGCGCTGCAGAGCGCGAGGCCGGGGGACGACGTGCCGCACTGGGCGCGCTTCTTCGACGAGGCCCAGCTCGCCGACGAGTTCGGCCACTGCCATCGCGATCTGCAGCAGTACCGGGTGGCGGCGCAGCACGCCGAGCGGTCGCTCCAGCTGCGCGCACCGGCGTTCGCCCGCAGCAGGCTGTTCTGCCGTGTGGTGCTCGCTACGGCGCGACTCGGGCTCGGTGAGCTGGACCAGGCCTGCCTGCTGGGTGCCGAGGCGGCCCAGCAGGCTGCCGAGATGCGGTCGGTGCGCGCGACGGAGTACGTCAGGGACTTCGAGCGACGCCTGGAGCCGTACCGCGACGCCGTGGCCGTGCGGGGCTACCGCGACCGGGTCGCCGCGCTGGGATGACCCTCGGCTAGGCGGCCGCGCGGAGTCGTGTCCCGTCATCGCGCGGCCTGCTCACCCCCAGGTCCGCGAGTATCGCCGAGGCCGCGCGCCGGCCCGAGGCCAGGGCGCCCTGGACGCTGCTCGTGTCGCGGTGGTCGCCGCACACGTACAGTCCGGCGAGCAGCCGGACGGGCCGCTGCGGATCGTGCGGCGGGTCCATCGCGGGGACGGCCTCCGGGTCGTGATGGGCGGCCAGGAGCTCCCAGTCGTGGGTGGGTGTTCCGTACAGCCTGGCGAGGTGTGCGCGGACCGTGCGGTCGAGGTCCGGCGGCTGCGGTCCGAGCACCGTGGAGGTGATCAGCACGCGGCCACGCGGGGCGCGTGAGGGGTCCACCTCGCTCATCACCGCCGTGTGGGCGACCGGACCCGACCGTTCCGCGTCGAGCAGGAGCCGTGCCCCGGCCGGCGGCGCCTCGGGGGCGGTGTGGTGCAGCACCGTCACCGGATGGAACGCCGGTGTGCGCAGGCCGGGCAGCAGCTCGGCTGCGGCGCCCGCACCGGTCGCCAGCAGCAGCGAACGGCAGCCGAGCTCGCCGTGTTCCTTGGTGCGTACGGAGGTGATACCGGCGGACGTCACGTGCACCCCGGTGCGTACGGTTCCGGACGGCAGCGCGGCGGCCAGCAGTTCGGGCAGGGCCGATGAGCCGCCCGCGGGCACGCAGAGCCGGCCGCGCGCGTAGTCGCGGAGGGCGAGCTCGGCGCAGCGGCTCGACGTGGTCAGCTCCGGGTCGGAGAGCAGTGCCGAGAGCAGCGGCATCAGGAACCCGCCGACGGTGCGGGGGGAGAGTCCGCGCGCGGGCAGTGCCGCGTGCGCGGGCCCGTCGGACCGGGCCGTGATGCGGGCCTCGGGGGTGGTGGCGAGGCGCGCCAGCCAGGCGCCGAGGCGGGCCTGTTCGATCGCTCCGCCCAGAGGCGCGCTGGGGGCGCTCGAACGGGAGCGCACTGCGCGGAGTGCGCCCCGCGCGCTCCGTATGTCGCCGGCCCGGTACTGCCGCCCCCCACTGTGGACGAGCACCCCGGGGGCGAAGTCCCGCAGGACCAGGCCGCCCAGCCCCGGAGCGGCCGTCAGTTCCGGACAGTCGGAGTTGAGCAGCGGGCCCAGATGGTCGAGCCGGAAGCCGTCCACCTGGTGGGTGGCCATCCGGCCCCCCACCTCCTCGGCGGCCTCCAGGACACTGACGTCCACTCCCGCGCCGATCAGCTGGTGAGCCGCCGACAGGCCGGCGATCCCGGCCCCGATGATGACCACATCCGCGTGGTCTGCTGTGTGTGCCGTGAGCACGTGCCCCTCCCCGAGTCGGTGCGACTGGTGGGGGGCTATTGCCCCCAACACGCCCCCGGAATGCCGGAGTTCGGGTCGAGGCTAGGTGGATGGCCGATACGGGCGCAGTCGCGCGCGCCCAGGGCACCGGTGCACGGGGTCGCACGGCGGCCCCGCCCGCCGCGGGAACGGGCTGTTCGCGGCCGGGTCAGCGCAGTGCGGCGCGGATGGCCTCGTCGATACCGGGGAAGGCGAACGCGAAGCCCGAGTCGAGAAGTTGGCGGGGCAGCACCCGCTGACTGCCCAGGACGTCCTCGGAGAACTCGCCGAGCGCGATCTTCAGCGCCGGCGCCGGGGCGGTGAACAGGGTGGGGCGCTTCAGCACCCTTCCCATCGCCGTCGTCACCTGCGCGTTCGTGACGGGGGATGGAGCGGTCAGGTTCACCGGGCCCGACAGGCTCTCCGTGTCCAGGATGTGCCGCAGTGCGGCGACGTGGTCGTGCAGCGCGATGAAGCTCCAGTACTGCCGGCCGTCACCGAGCCGCCCACCGAGCCCGGCCTTGAACAGGGGGAAGAGCCGGCCCCAGGCCCCGCCCTCCTTGGCGACGACCAGGCCGGTCCTGGCGTGGACCGTGCGGACACCTGCCTCCTCGGCCGCGGCCGTGGCCTCCTCCCACTCGACGCACACGGACGGCAGGAAACCATCGCCGGGCGGGGCGCTCTCGTCGACCGCGCGGTCCCCGGTGTCGCCGTAGTAGCCGATGGCCGACCCGGACAGCAGTACCTTCGGTGGTGTGTCCAGCGAGGCGACGGCATCGGCGACGGCCGCCGTGCCCAGGACCCGGCTGTCCCGGATCTCCCGCTTGTACGCGTCGGTCCACCGGTGGTCGCCGACCCCGGCGCCGGCGAGGTGAACCACGGCGTCGCAGCCGACCAGGCCCGCCACATCGACGTAACCACGCTTCGGATCCCACTCCACCTCGTCGCCGGTCGCGGCCGGGCGGCGGACCAGGCGCACGACCTCGTGCCCGTCGGCGCGCAGCGAGCGCACGAGCGCCGCTCCGATGAGGCCTGTCGATCCGGTGACGGCGATTCGGGAACGCAACATGGCGTCCATCCTGCCCCATGCGCCGCGGCTCATCCGTGACGCCGGGCACGAAACACGGATGCCGTGCGGGGCGGCCGCGTGGCACTGTGGCGCGCATGGCCGCGCCGCAGATCAGCTCCCTCCGTCCCGTCCGCTTCGCCGTCTCCGAGGACGAGGCCGAGCTGGGGGAGCTCGACCGGGCGACGTGGTCGAGCCTCCACAGCGTGCAGCCGAGGCCGCAGCCGCCCTACGCGCCCTTCTTCGACGAGAGGAACAGGCCAGGGGACTTCCTGGTCGCCGAGGCCGTCACCGAGCAGGGGGAGCGGCCTGCGGGCTACCTCCGGCTGGGACGCCCGACACCGCTCGCCTGCAACGCCCACGTACGCCAGATCCAGGGCCTCGCAGTCGCCGGGTGGGCACGGCGCCACGGCGTCGCGCGGGCCCTCCTGCGCGCGGCCTGTGCGGAGGCGCGACGGCAGGGCGCGGGGAGGCTCACCCTGCGCGTGCTGGGGCACAACGGCCCCGCACGGGCGCTCTACGCGGCGGAGGGGTTCGCAGTCGAGGGAATACTGCCTGGGGAGTTCTGTCTGCACGGCCGTTACGTCGACGACGTCCTGATGGGCCGTTCGCTCACCTCATGAGGGCCGGTTCCCCGGCGTGACCGCGGGGTCACGCCGGCCCGAAGCGCTCCCAGAGCGCCGGATAGCGCTCCGCGAGCGCCCCGTCGTCGTCCAGCCCGAAGGGCGTGCCCTCCGGTTTCGCGGCCTGCGGCGGCAGCCCGAGGTCGGGCGCGACCACGCCGGTGAGCTGCTCGTAGGCCTCGTCGGCCGCGAAGCCGATCTCCTCGCCGTCCCCGTCGAGCTCCTCGCCGAAGTCGTCCAGCAGCTCGGCGAGACTGTCGGGGTCGTGCATCGCGCCTTCGAAGACCTCCCGGCCCTGAGCGATCAGCCAGCAGCGGAAGTAGTCGAACGCGTCGTCGCTCGCCCCGCCGAGCAGCACGGCGGCCGCGCCCCACAGGTCCCAGCGGTAGGCACGGTTGTAGCGGGCCTCGAAATGTCTGGCGAAATCCAGCACCGAGTCGGGATCGAGCCGCACCAGCCGTTCGACGAGCAGGTCGGCATGGTCCTCGGGGTCGCCGTCGGCGGCCTCGCGGGTGCTGTCGATGATCTGCCAGAACTCCGTCTCGTCCATCACGGGTCCAGCATCTGCCCCGACGACGGGCGACGCACGCCCAGACACCGAAATGAAGCCTTCGGCTTCACTTCCGGGCACCTTCAGCGATAGAGGTCGCGCAGCCGTTCGGCCGTATCGGCAAAACGTTCGCGCAGGGTGGCGGGTGAGAGGACCTCGGCCTCCGGACCGAGCGCCAGCAACTGCTCGTAGGCCACGTCGGCGGACTCGACCGGCAGGACGACCGTGCGCAGCCCGTCGGCGTCCGGACCGGCCGCCCCGGCCAGCGCCTCCTCGGCCGCGGCCCGGTCCACGGTGTGCGGCAGCCGCCGTACGCCCGCCTCCGACAGCCGCACCGTCACCTCCGTACGCAGGATCGACCTGGCGAACTGCGCCGCCCGCTCCTGCCACAAGCCCGGCAGGTCGAAGTCCTCGTCCCGCTCGAACCGGGTCGCGGACACGGCGACCGCGGTGAACCGGTCGATGCGGTACACCCGGAAGTCGCCGCCCGCCCGCGCGCAGACGTACCAGACCCCGGCCTTCAGCACGAGTCCGTACGGAGCCAGCTCGCGCTCCACCTCGGCGCCGGGCCCGCGGCGGTACCGCGCGCAAATCAGCCGGTCGTCCCAGACGGCCTCCGCCACGGCGGGCAGCAGCTCCGGGGTGACCGGGTCCTGGTACCAGCCGGGGGCGTCCAGGTGGAAGCGCTGGGCCGCCGTGTGCGAGGCGTCCCGGAGCGAGGGGAGGAGCGCGGCCGAGACCTTGAGCCGGGCGGCCGACGCGGCGTCGTCCAGCCCCATCTCGCGCAGCGCGGAGGGCAGGCCGGACAGGAAGAGCGCCTCGGCCTCGTGGCGGGCCAGACCGGTCAGGCGCGTCCGGTAACCCCCGACGAGCCGGTAGCCGCCGGCCCGGCCCCGGTCGGCGTACACGGGCACCCCCGCCTCGGAGAGCGCCTGGGCGTCCCGCGTCACGGTGCGCTCCGACACCTCCAGCTCCCGAGCCAGTTCGGCGGCGGTCATGGAGGGCCGGGACTGCAGGAGCAGCACCATCTTGATGAGGCGGGCGGCACGCATGGAGCCCATTGTGGCGCCCGACGGTACGACGGCGGGGGCGGGCACCGGGCGGACCCGGTACCCGCCCCCGCCGTGGACTCACATCCCGTACTTCTCCCGGGCTTCCTTGACCTTCGAGGCCGGGATCTCGCCGCGGCGGGCGAGCTGGGCCAGCGCGGCGACCGCGACCGACTCGGCGTCGACCCCGAAGTGGCGGCGCGCGCCCGCGCGGGTGTCGGAGAGGCCGAAGCCGTCCGTGCCCAGCGAGGACCAGTCCTGCTCCACCCACTGGCTGATCTGGTCCGGAACCGCGCGCATCCAGTCGCTGACCGCGAGGACCGGGCCCGGCGCACCGGAGAGCGCCTGGGTCACGTACGGCACGCGCTCCTCGCCGCGCAGCAGCGCCGCGTCGGCGTCCAGCGCGTCGCGGCGCAGCTCGCCCCACGAGGTGGCGGACCAGACGTCGGCCGTGACACCCCAGTCGGCGGCGAGCAGTTCCTGGGCCTCCAGGACCCAGTGGATCGCCGTACCCGAACCGAGGAGCTGGATGCGCGGGGCGTCCTCTGCCGCCGGTGCGCCCTCCTTGAAGCGGTACAGGCCCTTGACGATGCCGTCCTCGACGCCCTCGGGCATCGCGGGCTGCTGCTTGGGCTCGTTGTAGACCGTCAGGTAGTAGAAGACCTCCTCGGCCTGGGGGCCGTACATCCTCCGCAGACCGTCCTTGACGATCACCGCGATCTCGTACGCGAACGCGGGGTCGTAGTTGAGCGACGCCGGGTTCGTGGAAGCGATCAGGTGCGAGTGGCCGTCGGCGTGCTGCAGGCCCTCACCGGTCAGCGTCGTGCGGCCCGCGGTGGCACCGACGATGAAGCCCTTGCCGAGCTGGTCGGCGAGCTGCCACATCTGGTCGCCGGTCCGCTGCCAGCCGAACATCGAGTAGAAGATGTAGAACGGGATCATCGTCTCGCCGTGCGTCGCGTACGACGTGGCGGCGGCGATGAAGTCGGCCATGGCGCCGGCCTCGGTGATCCCCTCGTTGAGGATCTGGCCGTCCTTGGCCTCCTTGTAGTACATCAACTGGTCGCGGTCGACCGGATCGTACGTCTGGCCGAGCGGCGAGTAGATGCCGGCCGACGGGAACAGCGACTCCATACCGAAGGTACGGGCCTCGTCCGGGACGATCGGGACCCAGCGCCTGCCGGTCTCCTTGTCCCGCATCAGGTCCTTCACCAGACGGACGAACGCCATGGTGGTGGCCATCTCCTGCTTGCCCGAGCCCTTGTACAGGGCCTTGAAGGCGCGCTCCTCCGGCTCGGGCAGAGCCACGGCGTGCACCCGGCGGGCGGGGGCCGGACCGCCGAGGGCGGCGCGGCGCTCCTGGAGGTAGCGGACCTCGGGGGAGTCGGCGCCCGGGTGGCCGTAGGGGACCAGCCCGTCCTCGAAGGCGCTGTCCGGGATCGGGAGGCCGAGCAGCTCGCGCATGCCCTTGAACTCGTCGATCGACAGCTTCTTCATCTGGTGGTTGGCGTTCTTGGACTCGAACCCCTTGCCGAGCGTGTAGCCCTTGACCGTCTGGGCCAGGATCACGGTCGGCGCGCCCTTGTGCTCGACGGCGGCACGGTAGGCCGCGTACACCTTGCGGGCCTCGTGACCGCCGCGGGAGCTGTAGAAGCACTCGGCGATCTTGGCGTCGCTCAGCAGCTTCGCCAGCTCCGCGAGCGCGGGCTCGGTGCCGAAGAAGTGCTCGCGGATATAGGCCACGTCGCGGGTGGCGTACGTCTGGAACTGGGCGTCCGGCACCTCGCGGAGGCGGCGGATCAGCGCGCCCGTGGTGTCCAGCTGGAACAGCTCGTCCCAGGCGTTGCCCCAGAGCGTCTTGATGACGTTCCAGCCGGCTCCGCGGAACGCGCCCTCCAGCTCCTGGACCACGCGGAAGTTGGCGCGGACGGGGCCGTCGAGACGCTGCAGGTTGCAGTTGATGACGAAGGTCAGGTTGTCGAGCTGCTCACGCGCCGCGAGGGCGAGGGCCGCGGTCGACTCGGGCTCGTCCATCTCGCCGTCGCCGAGGAAGGCCCAGACGTGCGAGTTCGACGTGTCCTTGATGTTGCGGTTCGCCAGATAGCGGTTGAAGCGCGCCTGGTAGATCGCGGAGAGCGGGCCGAGGCCCATCGACACGGTGGGGAACTCCCAGAGCCAGGGCAGCCGCCGCGGGTGCGGGTAGGACGGCAGGCCGTCGCCGCCCGACTCCTGGCGGAAGTTGTCGAGCTGCTGTTCGCTGATGCGGCCGTCGAGGAAGGCGCGGGCGTAGATGCCGGGCGAGGCGTGGCCCTGGATGTAGAGCTGGTCACCGGAGCCTCCCCCGTTCTCGGCTCCGCTCGAACGGGAGGTGCCCCCTCCCTCCTTGCCGCGGAAGAAGTGGTTGAAGCCGGTCTCGTACAGCCAGGCCGCCGAGGCGAACGTGGCGATGTGGCCGCCGACGCCGTACCGGGCGCCCCGGGTGACCATCGCGGCCGCGTTCCAGCGGTTCCACGCGGTGATCTTCGATTCCATCTCCAGGTCGCCGTCGAAGACGGGCTCAGCGGAGGTGGGGATGGTGTTGACGTAGTCGGTCTCCAGCAGCTTGGGCAGCGCGATACCGGCGCCCTCGGCGTGCTGGAGCGAGCGCCGCATCAGGTACGCGGCGCGGTGCGGGCCCGCGGCCTTGGTGACTGCGTCCAGGGAGGCCGCCCATTCGGCGGTCTCCTCGGGGTCGCGGTCCGGGAGCTGGTCGAGCTCGCTCGGACGCTTTGCTACGGGGTCGGTCATGATCGCCGCCTTCCGGAGTGGAGGGGGGTGGAGAAGGCCCTGGCTGGCAGGACAGGGCGATCGGGCCGGTGGGCCCGCGAGTGAACTGTAAGTCGCCGATCGATGATCGATCAAAGGGTGAAGGGCAAAACTTCTCGATATGAAGAAAAGTGGCATGCGGTGCCGCGAAACGGGGCACGGAGTGACGGGTTAAAAGGTGCGAAATGGACGTCGTCCTGCACGGTGGAGCGCCTGGCGCCGCAGATGGGCGCGCAGGTCGGACCGCGTTTCACGCGCGCGGGGCGCACCCGAGGACGTGCTCCTTCACCAGCACGGCGATCTGCGGGTCCCGCCGCAGGAACGCCTCGATGAGGGCCTCGTGCTCCTCGGCGTACGACTTCTGCACCGTGCCCAGCCAGCGGATCGACAGGGCCGTGAACACCTCGATGCCGAGCCCCTCCCAGGTGTGCAGCAGGACGGCGTTCCCGGCGGCCCGCACCATCTCCCGGTGGAAGGCCACCGTGTGCCGCACCTGCGCCTCGCCGTCGGCCAGCCGGTCCGCCTCGTAGAGCGCCGCCACGTGCGGAGCGAGCGCCGAGCAGTCCTCGCCGAGGGCCGGGGCCGCCAGCTCGGCCGCGATCTGCTCCAGCCCCGCCCGTACGGGATAGCTCTCCTCCAGGTCGGCGGCCGTGAGGTTGCGCACCCGGACGCCCTTGTTCGGGGCCGACTCGATCAGCCGCAGCGTCTCCAGCTCGCGCAGCGCCTCGCGCACAGGGGTCTGGCTGACCTCCAGCTCCGTCGCGATACGGCGCTCCACGATCCGCTCACCCGGCTTCCAGCGCCCGCTGACTATTCCCTCCACGATGTGCTCGCGGATCTGTTCGCGCAGCGAGTGGACGACGGGCGGGGTCATGAGGGGCTCCTTCGTGGCGAACCGTTGCTGCCTGCGCCGACACGGCGGCCGGGGAACGACCGGTGGTGCCTAGACAATACGGCGGCGCCCCCGTCGGTATGTTTTCCGGAGGGGGGCGCCGCTCGTGAGGC
>NZ_JBHVCT010000120.1:0-14039 GCF_042803195.1 Streptomyces sp. NPDC057428 | reverse complement strand
CCCGGCGGACAGAGCGAGACCTGTCCGCCGGGCGCAGTCGTACGTGCGGGCGGGTGCGCAACGGCCCGGACGAGGGGCCGGACGTTCCCGCTGACCGTGCTCGCTTTCAACAGGCGGGGCTTTAGGGCAGGTGCATCTCGTCATGGCGTGCCTGTATGCGCGCGATCACGCGCTCCCGTCCCAGCTTCTTGGCCTGGCGGAGCTTGGCTTCGGCAACGAGCATGGGAGCCCAGAACAACCAGCCCCACAGGCTGAAGTCCAGCACTCCACTCCACACCAGTGCCTTGTTCAGGCCGAACGATGCCACGAACGTCAGCACGTACGCTTCGACCCGGTGCGCGAGAAGCAGGCGCAGTGGTGCGTTCCGGGCCCCCTGCAACAGCTCAACCGCCGCAGCAAGTTCAGCGGCCCGGAGGTCTTCACCTGTGTCCTCACCGGACTCGCCACGGGCGGCTCGCCGTAGCGCGTCGGTCACCAGCACGCTCTGCTCCGCTTTGGCTGCCTGCTGAGCTTGCCCTTGAGCAGCGGCTACATTCAGGTCGTCCCAATAGCCCCGTCCGGCCCAGCCCGTCGCATCATCGACTCGCTCGCGCTCGGCTGACCCGGGCGGGGCCAGCTCTTCGATCTTTTCCTGCAGAGCCACCGCACGGCGCGCCCGCCCCGGGTATTCGAAAGAGTCCGAGCGAAGGCACAGCTCCAAGTACGACACCAAGAGTCCGAGATCGTCCGCTGCTAGTGCGAGGCCATTGCGATACGCAGCCTCAGCCTCACGGTCAGGTCATCTTCGTCTGCCGCGGCATGTGCCTGTCCGAGCCAGCGGAAGAGAACCGGATCCGGTCCGCACTCCTTGAGCCCCGCCTCTGCCGCAGCTCTCACAGCCTCGTAGCCACCCACTGCGAAGAGCTCTGAGCATCTCTCCACGTACTGCCGCCGTTCCACGTTCCCACCCCAGCCGCCCGAGTAAGCACCCTCTGATGTACTCAACGCCGCTCTCAATCACCGCTTGATCACGAACACCAGGGCAATTGTGTACCCAGCGGCTGAAGCTACTTCTCGACGCGTACACCTCCCAGCTCACCTGCGCCGGCGCACCGTCCTCCTGCGCGGCGGTGATGGTGGCCGCGTGGGAGGGGGTGACGACGACGGTGATGTCCCGCACCCGGCCCGCGTCCGAGGTGCCCTCCGAGCCGATGCCGAAGTACGCCCGGCAGGAGATGAACAGCCCGCCCGAGGACGCCGCGCGCTGCCTGGCCTGTGCTCTGACCTGCGGTTGCCACTCCGCCTCGGTCTCCTGCACAGCCCGGTGCAGATCCTCACTCCTTCCTGCAACAGTTAGTTACCCTGCGGAGTCAGTGCGCACAGATCCTTGGAATTGCCCATTCAGTGCGCATCTCACGACAGTGCGCGCTTGGTCGCGGCACCTGCACGTGCTCACAGCCGGGCCTGTTTCAGTGCCATGTGCAGCAGCAGCCGGTCCTCGCCGTCGTTCAGGTCCAGGCCGGTGAGCTGCTGGACCCGGGCGAGGCGGTAGTAGAGCGTCTGGCGGTGGATGCCCAGCGCGGTGGCGGTCCGGCTCGCCTGTCCCGCGAGGTCGAGGAACACCTCGGCGGTGCGGGCCAGTTCGGCGTGGGGAGGGGACAGCAGGGTGCGGACTGTGTGGTCCGGTCCGCTGTCCTCGGTGCGGGGGAGGGCGGCCAGGAGGCGGTACGGGCCGATGGCCGACCAGTCGGCGACCGGACCGTAGCGGGACTCCGCCGCGGCGGCCCGGGCGGCGGACAGTGCCTCGCGCCAGGAGTCGGCCAGTTCCGCCAGACCTCGGCGCGCGGCCGCCAGGCCGCCGGTCGCGGACGGCCCCGCGGCGGCGCGCAGCCGGTCCGCGGCCTTCGCCGCCGGGTCGAGGGCGTCGGCGGAGCGCAGTCGCACCAGGGCCGCGAGGGCAGGGTCGCCGGCTCCGGGCACCGCGGCGAGGGCCGCGGCCGACGGCACCGTACGGGCCGACGGGGTCTCGTCCGGCCACGGCGTCACGCACACCACCGTGTGCAGCCCGTCCGCGTCGGCCCCCAGCGCGTCTCGCAGCGCCGCCACCGCCATGTCACGCTGCCAGCCGCGCGCCGCGACGAGCACCGCACCGAACTCCCGCGAGAGGTCGGAGCCGGCCCGCTCCTCGTCGGCGAGCAGTGCGCCGATCCGGGCCGCCACGTCCATCGCCGCCGCGAGCTGCCCGTCGGCAGGCCCCGGATCGGCGTCCAGCAGCCAGACGTAGCCCAGCACGACACCCCGATGGCGTACCGGGAGGCAGATCCGGTCCCGGAAGACCCCGGCCTCCGGCGCGGCCGGAATGCGGACCGGGCCCGTCGCCCGGGTGATGCCGAAGCCCTCGAACCAGGCGCGGACCGCCGGGGTGGAGCGGCGGGTCAGGATGGAGCGCGTACGGACGGGGTCCATGGCGGTGTCGTCGTCGCTGTCGTGGGCGCCGAAGGCGACCAGCACGAAGTCACGGTTCTCCAGGGTCGCCGGTGCGCCGAGCAGCGTGGAGATCTCGTCGACCAGCTCCTGGTAATCGCCCTTCACCCGGCCATTCTCGCACCTCTTCAGACATATGTCTGAGATCGAGTACACGGATGCGTGACAGGTGTCGATGGCAGGGGTCCGCAGTGATCCCTAGATTTCACCTTGGTTCTCCGTGCCGTCCCGGTCCGTACACATCGCCGCCGGTTCGGCCCCTTTCGTACTCCGTGGAGGTGCCCTGTGCTGGGTCCCGTGATTCTCGCCGCGTCCCGCAGCGACGCCATGCGTCGTTTCATCTCGGCCGCGCCCGGCACCAAGCAGGTCGTCGACCGCTTCATCGCGGGCGAGACCGTCGACCAGGTCGTGACGGTCGTCCAGGACGCCGCCGGCAAGGGTCTCGAGGTCACCCTCGACGTCGTGGGTGAGGACATCACCACCCCCGAGCAGGCCGCCGCCGCGCGTGACGCCTACCTGGAGCTCGTCGGCCGCCTGAAGGAGCTCGGGCTCGGCGTCCGGGCCGAGATGTCCGTCAAGCTGTCGATGTTCGGCCAGTCGCTGGACGGCGGCCACGAGCTGGCGCTCGCCAACGTCCGGCCCGTCGTCGAGGCCGCGGCCGCGATCGGCACCACGGTCACGCTGGACGCCGAGGACCACACCACCCTCGACTCGATGTTCGCCATCCACACGGAGCTGCGGAAGGACTTCCCGCAGACCGGTTGCGTGATCCAGTCGTACCTGTTCCGCACGGAGGCCGACGCGCGCCGCCTGGCGGCCGAGGGCAGCCGGGTACGCCTGGTGAAGGGCGCCTACAAGGAGCCCGCCTCCGTCGCGTATCAGAACAAGCCGGAGATCGACAAGGCGTACGTCCGCATCCTGAAGACCCTGATGCTGGGCGAGGGCTACCCGATGATCGGCTCGCACGATCCCCGTCTCATCGCCATCGGCCAGGAGCTCGCGCGCCAGGCCGGGCGCAAACTGGACGAGTACGAGTTCCAGATGCTGTACGGCATCCGTAGCGAGGAGCACGTCCGGCTCGCGGCCGAGGGCCACCGGATGCGCGTCTACACGGCGTACGGCACCGACTGGTACGGCTACTTCATGCGCCGCCTCGCGGAGAAGCCGGCCAACCTGCTGTTCTTCGGCCGCTCCGTCCTCACCAAGGGCTGAACCGAGGGTTCGGACCACAGGGCTGATTACCCAGGCTGAACCAGGGCCGACCTGCCCGGCCGACCACCCACCTCAACCAAGGAGACAAGGCACTCATGGACGCTGTCACCCAGGTCCCCGCGCCGGTCAACGAGCCGGTCCACTCCTACGCCCCCGGCACCCCGGAGCGCGCCCGTCTGGAGGCGAAGCTCAAGGAGCTCTCCGAGAACCCGATCGACCTGCCGATGACCATCGGCGGCGAGAAGCGCATGGGCGGCGGCGAGCGCGTCGACGTCGTGCAGCCGCACAACCACAAGGCCGTCATCGGCACCTTCGCCGGTGCCACCGAGCAGGACGCCCAGGACGCCGTCGACGCGGCCCTCGCCGCCGCTCCGGCCTGGCGCGCGATGTCCTTCGACGACCGCGCGGCGATCATCCTGCGTGCGGCCGAGCTGCTGGCCGGTCCCTGGCGCGAGACGCTGGCCGCCTCCACGATGCTCGGCCAGGGCAAGACCGCCCAGCAGGCCGAGATCGACTGCCCCTGCGAGCTGGTCGACTTCTGGCGCTTCAACGTGCACTACGCGCGCCAGATCCTCGCGGAGCAGCCCCCGGCGAACTCCCCGGGCGTGTGGAACCGCATGGACCACCGGCCGCTCGAGGGCTTCGTCTACGCGATCACGCCGTTCAACTTCTCGGCCATCGCGGCCAACCTGCCCACCGCCCCCGCCCTCATGGGCAACGTGGTGGTCTGGAAGCCGTCCCCGACGCAGACCCACGCCGCCGTGCTGCTGATGCAGCTCCTGGAGGAGGCCGGGCTGCCCAAGGGCGTCATCAACCTGGTCACCGGCGACGGCATCGCCGTCTCCGAGGTGGCGCTGAACCACCGCGACCTGGCGGGTGTCCACTTCACCGGCTCGACCCCCACCTTCCAGCACCTGTGGAAGACGGTCGGCAACAACATCGAGAACTACCGCACCTACCCGCGGCTGGTCGGCGAGACGGGCGGCAAGGACTTCGTCGTCGCGCACCCGAGCGCCGACCGCGCCGTCCTGAAGACCGCGCTGACCCGTGGCTCGTTCGAGTACCAGGGCCAGAAGTGCTCCGCCTCCTCCCGCGCGTACGTCCCGGCCTCCATCTGGAACTCCGGTTTCAAGGAGGAGTTCGCGGCCGAGGTCGACGGCATCACCATGGGTGACGTCACCGACCTGTCGCACTTCATGGGCGCCGTCATCGACGCGCGTGCCTTCGCGAAGAACAAGGCCGCGATCGACCGCGCCGCGGCCGACCCGACCTGCACGATCGTCGCGGGCGGTACGTACGACGACTCCGTCGGCTACTTCGTGCGCCCGACCGTCATCGTGTGCGACGACCCGGCCAACGAGGTCTTCACCACGGAGTACTTCGGACCGATCCTCGCCGTCCACGTCTACGAGGACGAGAAGTACGACGCCATGCTGGAGCAGATGGAGTCCGTCTCCGACTACGCGCTGACCGGCGCGGTCATCTCCAACGACCGTGCGGCGGCCGCGTACACGATGGACAAGCTCCGCTACGCGGCGGGCAACTTCTACATCAACGACAAGTCGACCGGTGCGGTCGTCGGGCAGCAGCCCTTCGGTGGCGGCCGTGGCTCGGGCACCAACGACAAGGCGGGTGCCCCGCAGAACCTGCAGCGCTGGACGCTGACCCGCGCCATCAAGGAGACGCTGGTCCCGCCGACCGACTACACCTACCCCCACCAGGGCTGACGGCCCCGGGGCGCCCACGCGGGCGCCCCGCACAGAACTCCGCCCCCCGACCGGCTCCCCCCCCCGCCGGCCGGGGGGCGGCTTCCGTCAGACTCACCGACCTTCGGGGTCCAAGGCCTCGTTACGCTCCCGGGCCGAGGGTGCGCCGGCGGGGCATGACCGCTCCTTGTGAGGGGTGAGGGGCGGGTTCCGCCACCGGGCCGGCCACGATGTGCGTCCCCTGGGCCGGCTGCGGTTCGCTGAGCGCACGCGACCCCGGCACTTCGGCGCGCACCAGAGCACTCAGCAGGTCTGGGGACGCCTCTTCCAGACTCCCGAGAACCGTGCGCCGGGCGGCAGGTTCGATCGGTGCGACGGACGGGACCGCGAGGACGTGGCAGCCCGCCGCCTCCGCGGAGGCGACACCCGTGGGAGTGTCCTCCACGGCCACGCAGGCGGCCGGAGCCACCCCCAGGTCCTGGCAGGCGGCGAGGTAGGGGTCGGGGTCGGGTTTGGTGCGGAGCGTGTCGTCGGCGGTGACCGTGGTGGTGAACCGGCCCGCGCCCAACGACTCCAGGGCCTTCACGACGGTGTCGGCCACGTGCCGAGGCGAGGCGGTGACAAGGGCGGTGGGAACGCCCGCGCCGTGCAGCGCTACGAGCAGTTCAACAGCGCCGGGGCGCGGCACGACATCGGCGCGCACCCGGGAGGCGAACTCTCGGTGGAGTTCAGCGGCGACCGCGTCGACCGGCGCGCCCGCGGCTCGGCTCAGCACCTTCGCCGTGTGCTCCACCGGGCGGCCCAGTACATCTGGCTGGTCGGCTGCGGTGAGCACGTACCCCCGTCCGGCGGCCACCTGGTCGACGGCGGCCCACCACAGCTGCTCGGTGTCCACGAGGGTGCCGTCCATGTCGAAGAGCACGGCTCCGAGCACGGGTGGCTGGACGGGGGTGGTGCGGGGGAGCGTCACAGAGGTCTCTTTCGGCGGGTCAGCGAGTGCGGTACTGACGTACTGCAGGGCGGCACGCCCTCAGCCGTCCTGCGAGCATGTGGAAACGGTGGACGCCGGGGGGTCAGTCGCGGCGCGCCGCGACCAACACCGGCCGGTCCGGGAGGGCTACGGTCACGTCGCTGCCCGGGGCGAGTGCCGCTGCCTCGTGTGTCTGCAGGTCGGCCTTGATCCCGGTGCCGTCGGCGAGGCGGACGGTTACACGGGTGGCCGCGCCGAGGAAGGCGGTGGCGACGACCTGCGCGTTGCCGGTGTCGTCCGCGGTGAGACGGACGGCCTCGGGCCGTACGAGAACGTCGACTTCGCTGCCCCCGCCCGGCTCGCCCTCCACGGGCAGCCGTCGTCCCATGACCTCCACCGTCGTGCGGTCGGCACTGAGGACGCCTGGGATCCGGCTCATGGTGCCGACGAACTCGGCGACGAACGCAGTGGTGGGCCGCGCGTACAGCTCGGCGGGGGCCGCGCACTGCTCCAGCCGTCCCGCGCGCATCACGGCGACCCGGTCGGCCATCGACAGTGCCTCTTCCTGATCATGAGTCACGAACAGTGTGGTGATGGCGAGTTCCTGCTGCAGACGGCGGATCTCCTCGCGGAGCGTCAGCCGGACCTTGGCGTCGAGCGCGGACAGCGGTTCGTCGAGCAACAGGACCCGTGGGCGCAGTGCGAGCGCGCGGGCGAGCGCGATGCGCTGCTGCTGCCCGCCGGAAAGCTGGTGCGGGTAGCGGTCGCCCGTGTGCCCGAGGCCGACCAGCTCCAGCAGTTCGGCGGCGCGGGCCCGCCGCTCGGCCGTTCGAACCTTGCGCATGCGCATGCCGAACGCGACGTTGTCGAGCGCGCTGAGGTGCGGGAAGAGGCTGTACGACTGGAAGACCATCCCGGCGTCGCGGCGGTGGGCCGGCACTCGGGTCATGTCCTCGCCGTCGACGAGTACGTCGCCGGAGTCGGGGTGTTCGAACCCGGCGAGCACGCGCAGTGCGGTGGTTTTGCCGCAGCCGGACGGGCCGAGCAGGGCGAGGAGTTCACCGGGTCGCGCGGTCAGGTCGAGGCCGTCCAGGGCGACGGTCGTGCCGAACGTGCGCCGCATACCGCGGAACTCGACGGTTGCGGCGCCGGTCGTGGCGGCAGTCTCCAGCGTGGTGATCGTCATGGTGGGGGTCATCCCTGGGAGGCGGTACGGGAGGAGGCGCGGCGTCCGCCGAGGGTGGCGACCGCCAGGAGGAGTGCCCAGGTCATGAAGAGGCTGAGCACGGACACGGCGACGGACATCTGCGCCTGTGAGCCGCCGATGCTGTAGATCCAGACGGCGAATGGCTGGAAGCCGAGGAGCTGGGCGACGGTGAACTCGCCCAGCACGAGTGCCAGCGTGAGGAAGGCCGCGTTCAGCAGCGCGCCGCGCAGATTCGGCAGTACCGCGCGGACGAGGGCCTGCGGCCAGCCCGCACCGCAGCTGCGGGCGGCCTCGACGAGCGTGCGCACGTCGACCGCGCGCAGCCCCGCGTCGAGCGCACGGTGGACGAACGGCAGAGCCATCACGACGTATGCGAGAACGAGGACGATCGGGAAGTCCGGGTTCTGGAGCGCCACGAACGTCTGGAAGAGCGGCGTCGCCGAGAGGTACTCGGGACCCCACTTGAGGACTGTTCCGATCCCGGCGACGAACGCGATCGGCGGGACGATCAGCGGCAGTGAGCAGACGACTTCGACGACGGGCCGCAGCCGGGGTGCGCCGAGCCGCAGCGCGACCATGGCAGGCACCATCAGCAGCAGAACGACGGCGATCGTGGCGGCGGCGAGTTCGAGGGAGAGCAGCAGGCTGGGCAGGAAGCCGTCGGTGCCGAGGATCCGCGTATACGCATCGAGGTTCAGGCCCTGACCCGGCACGTCGACCGTGAACACGACGGAGGCTGCCAGCGGGACCAGGAAGTACAGCGCGGCGATGGCGAGGACCGCGGCCCGCCAGGGGCGGAAGGTGGTGTTCAGGCGAGCCATCGCGCGCTCCGTCGTTGCAGGGGCAGGTACACGGCCATCACCAGGCCCGCGACGACGACCATGTCGAGGCTGAGTGCCAGCGCCACGTTCTCCTGGCCGACCAGGACATTGCCGGAAATGGCGTCGGCGATCTGCAGGGTGACCAGCGGGACCGAGCTGCCCACCATCGCCGCGGCGGTGGCGTAGGCGGCGAACGCACTACCGAACAGGAGTACCAGGCCGCCGAGCAGTGACGGCGCGAGCACCGGCAGGGCGACGTGCCGCCAGTACTGGGCATGCGTGGCGCGGTTGTTCTGTGCGGCTTCGCGCCACTGGGAACGCAGTCCGTCGAGGGCGGGCGTGATGGTGAGGACCATCAGAGGGATCAGGAAATAGAGGTAGGTGAGGGTCAGACCCCAGAAGCTGTAAAGGGTCCAGCCCGTGTCGGCGAGGCCCAGACGGCGTGTGAGGACGCCGGAGTTGCCGAGCGTCGCGACGAAGGCGAAGGCGAGCGGGACACCGCCGAAGTTCGCGAGTACCCCGGAGGCGGTGAGTACGGCCTCGCGCAGTGCGCGGAAGCGGGAGACCACGACGGCCTGAGCGAGCAGCAGCCCGAGGAGCATACCGATGGCCGCCGAGACGGCGGACAACTTGACGCTGCCCAGGAGCGCCGTCAGATAGGCGCCGTGCAACGACGCGGTCAGGTTGGCGGTGGTGTAGGACGCGGCGCCGGTGGCCGGGTCCTTGACGGTGAAGGCGCCGTTCAGCATGGCCAGGGCCGGGATCCCGAAGGCGACCGCCACGAAGACGAGCAACGGTACGACGGCGAGCCACTCGGCGCGCGGACGCCGCCGACCGGAGGATGCACCGCCGGGCGCAGCGCCGACTCCGGTCGGCGCGGAAGCGACAGTCATGCCGGAGGTCATCCCGAGACGGCCTTGCCCCAGCCCTGGGCGATGATGCCCTTGGCCTTGGTCTGCTGGGCCTCGGTCGGGAACGTGGCCGTGCCGGAGACCTCGGGCAGCTTGGCGGCGGCGACCTTGTCGACCGTCCCGGCCTGTTCCATGGCGGGCATCAGTACCGGGCGGGCGTAGCCCTTGAGCCAGAGGTTCTGGCCCTCGACGCCGTACAGGTACTCCTGCCACAGGCGGGCGGCGGCGGGATGCGGTGCGTCCTTGGCGATGGCCTGCGAGTAGTACTGGGCGTACTGACCGTCGGAGGGGACGGAGACCTTCCAGTCGACTCCCTTGCCCTTGAACTCGTCGGCGTAGCCGGCGTTGAGGTAATCCCAGTCGATGCTGATCGGCGTCTCGCCCTTCTCGACGGTGGCCGGGGTCGACTCGACCGGCGTGTAGTTGCCGTTCTGCTTCAACTTGGCGAAGAAATCCAGTCCCGGCTGGATCTCGTCGAGGGAGCCGCCGTTCGCCAGGGCCGCCGCGTAGACGCCGCCGAACGCGGAGCCGGACTTGGTCGGGTTGCCGTTGAGCGCGACCTGGCCCTTGTACTCGGGCTTGAGCAGGTCCTTGAAGGTGGTGGGGCAGTGCTTGACGCGCTTGGCGTCGCAGCCGATGGAGACGTAGCCGCCGTAGTCGTTGTACCAGCGCGCCTGCGGGTCCTTCTGCGCGGTCGGGATGTCGTCGTACGAGGCGACCTTGTACGACGCGAACAGTCCTTGCCGGGCCCCGCTCAGCGCGAACGAGCTGCCCAGGTCCAGCACGTCGGGGGCGCGGTCCTGGCCCTTGCGCGAGGTGACCGCGTTGATCTCGTCCTGGCTGCTGCCGTCGGGGTTCTCGACCTCGATCTTGATGCCGTACTTCTTGGTGAAGCCGTCTATCAGTGCGCCATAGTTGGCCCAGTCGCGGGGCAGAGCCATCGCGTGCAGCGTGCCCTCTTTCTTTGCCGCGGCGACGAGGCCGTCCATGCCGCCGAAGTCCGTCGCGGAGGTTGCGGTGGCGGCCTTCGTGCCGTCGGGAGTGGCAGCGGACTGGCTGGTGGCTGCGCCACAGGCGCTGAGACTGAGTGCTGCGACGACGAGGCCGCCGGTGAGGACGGCGATCCTGGGCAGTGACACGGTCACGATCTCTCCTGGAATGGCGCCCCGGACGGAATCTCCGCAGGGGCTCGACAGAAGACTTGTTTGAACAAGTCGACCACAGTAGGCACGTCCTTCATGTCGCCTCGGTGAACGAGGGGGCAACTCCGACCCCCATCTTTCTGGACATTCGACGGATACTTTTCAGGAGAGCGGTCTCCTTCCCGTCTCGTCTACGCTGGTGCACCTGCACACTGCGCACACCACGGGAGGGGACCATGGCAGCCCGACATGAGGAGATCGCGGAGGAGTTGCGCCGGGCGATCGATCGCGAGGAGTACGCGGTGGGCAGCCGGCTGCTTCCGGAGACAGAGCTCGCTGCACGCTACGGCGTCTCGCGTGGCACGGTCCGCCAGGCGGTCGCCGCCCTGACGTCGGAGGGGCTGATCGGGTCCCGGCAGGGCGCGCGGCGGGTGGTGCTCGCCAGTCGCCGCAATCAAAGCTTCGCCGAGCTGCGCAGCTTCGCCCAGTGGGCGCGCGCGATGGGCCGCACGGCGACGGGTCGGGTGGTCTCCTCGGAGTACCGCCCCACGACCGCCCAGGACTCGGCACGTCTCCAGCTGCCCGTCGGCGTGCCGGTGCTCCACGTCCTGCGGCTGCGCGGCCTTGACGGGGAACCGGTGCTGCTGGAACGGACGGTCTACGCGGACTGGATCGCCCCGGACGTGGAGCGCATCGAGGTGGACTGTCCGTCGGTGACGCAACGGCTGCTGGCGGAGACGGGGTTGGTCTTCGCGTACGGCGAGCATCTGATCGACGCGGTCGCGGCGGGCGCGCAGGACGCCGAACTGCTGGATGTGCGCCGGACGAGTCCGCTGCTGCGGGTGCGCCGGGTCACGACCACTCGCGAGGGCCGCCCGGTCGAGTCGTCCGACGACCGGTACCGCTCCGACGCGGTGAGCTTCAGCGTCCGCAACTCGATAGGCAACAACGCGCTGGCCCGTCAGGCCGGCCCGGGCGCGAGTCCGGCGAGTCCCGTCAAGGAGGACGGTGGCCGCCGGGCCTGAATCGCGGCGGATATCGACCTGCGGGGCTCAGGCACGGCCGGAACACCCTGATGCCCTGCGACGCCCGGCATGCGCACACGCTGCAGGAGCCGTGCCCCAACCCGTCCGCCGGCGGCTCGCCGCCGAAGGCATCGAAGTGCTGCAGGTGACCTGTCCCGACTCCACGGTCCCGACCGTGCCCGTGGGGGAGAGGGGAGCGCCGCGCGCTGCGGCCGGTGCTGTCGTGGCGGCGCCAACGGTGCGAGGCCTACCGGCGCCCTCCGTCGGCTCCTCCAGGGACCCTGTCAGTTCTGCCGCCGGTCACGCCAGGTGGGACAGGCTTCTCGAAGGGTTCGCTTCTCCGCCGCCACTTGTTTGAACAAGTTGGGCAAGCTTGGCTGCCGTACGCCTTACGGGCCAAAGATCTTCCGGGAGACATGCCCTTCATGAACGCCATTGACCGCAGACGATTCATGCAACTCGCGGGCGGCACCGCCGCTCTGTCCGCTCTCTCCACCAGCATCGCTCGCGCCGCTGAGATACCGGCGCACCGCAGGACGGGCTCCATCAAGGACATCGAGCACGTCGTCGTCCTGATGCAGGAGAATCGTTCCTTCGACCACTACCTCGGCACCCTGCGCGGTGTCCGGGGCTTCGGGGACCCGCACCCGGTGACGCTGCCGAGCGGCAAGCCCGTCTGGCACCAGTCGGACGGCACCAAGGAGACCCTGCCCTTCCACCCGGACGCCAAGGACCTCGGCCTGGCCTTCCTGGAGGACCTGCCGCACGGCTGGAACGACACCCAGGCCGCCTTCAACAAGGGCAAGTACGACAAGTGGATCCCGGCCAAGTCCGCCACCACGATGGCGCACCTGACCCGTGAGGACATTCCGTTCCACTACGCGCTCGCCGACGCCTTCACGGTCTGCGACGCCTACCACTGCTCGTTCATGGGCTCCACCGACCCGAACCGCTACTACATGTGGACGGGTTATACCGGCAACGACGGCAAGGGCGGAGGCCCGGTCCTCGGTAACGACGAGGCCGGCTACTCCTGGACCACCTACCCGGAGCGCCTGGAGAGCGCCGGCGTCTCCTGGAAGATCTACCAGGACATCGGCGACGGCCTGGACGCGGACGGAAGCTGGGGCTGGATCGGGGACGCCTACCGAGGCAACTACGGCGACAACTCGCTGCTGTACTTCGACCAGTACCGCAACGCCAAGCCCGGCGACCCGCTGTTCGACAAGGCCCGCACCGGGACCGACGCGCGCAAGGGTGAGGGCTTCTTCGACATCCTCCGTGCCGACGTGAAGACCGGCAAGCTGCCCGAGGTCTCGTGGATCGTCGCGCCCGAGGCCTTCACCGAGCACCCGAACTGGCCCTCCAATTACGGCGCCTGGTACATCTCGCAGGTCCTGGACGCGCTCACCTCCAACCCCGAGGTATGGAGCAGGACGGCGCTCTTCATCACCTACGACGAGAACGACGGCTTCTTCGACCACGTCGTGCCGCCCTTCCCGGCCGGCTCGGCGGCCCAGGGCAAGTCCACCGTCGACGTCAGCGGCGATCTGTACGCGGGCGACGGCAGCCGCACGGCGGGGACGTACGGCCTGGGCCAGCGGGTCCCGATGTTCGTGGTGTCGCCCTGGAGCAAGGGCGGCTATGTCTGCTCCCAGACCTTCGACCACACCTCGATCATCCAGTTCATGGAGCGCCGCTTCGGTGTGACGGAGCCTCACATCACCCCCTGGCGCCGAGCCGTCTGCGGCGACTTGACCACGGCGTTCGACTTCGGGCACAAGGACAGTCGCAAGCCGCACCTGCCCGACACCACCGGCTATCTGCCGCCCGACGGCGACCGGCACCCCGACTACGTGCCGACGCCGCCGGCCAAGGGCGCGCTGCCCCGCCAGGAGCAGGGCCTGCGCCCTGCCCGGCCCATTCCGTACGACCTCGTGGCCGACGGCAAGATCGGCGCCGCGGGCTCGCTGCGGATCGACTTCGCCTCCCACGGAAAGGCCGGCGCCGGCTTCCTGGTCACCTCCACGACGGACGCCTCCGGCCCGTGGACGTACACCGTCGGCTCGGGGCACTCGCTCCCCGGGGTCTGGAAGGTCTCCCCGGATTCCCACGGTGCCTACGACTTCACCGTGCACGGCCCCAACGGATTCCTGCGCCGGTTCGCGGGCCGGGCCACTGTGGCGGGTCCCGAGGTCGGCGTCCGCCACGACGGTAAGGGCGGCGCCGTGCGTCTGGTACTGACCAACGACGGCCACAGCACCATTACGCTCACCGTCGAGGACGAGTACGGCAAGCACAAGCCGGCCACCTACCGGTTGCGCCCCGGTGCTCACGTGGTGCACGCGGCCGAGACCGGGCGTACCCATGGCTGGTACGACCTGACCGTGACCGCCGACCACGACCGCACCTTCGTGCGCCGCGTGGCCGCCCACGTGGAGAGCGGCCACGAGAGCACCAGCGATCCGGCCTTCGCCGCCCGCTGACCCGGATCGCCCGTTCCGGCCGCGGCCCCGCGGGGCCGCGGCCGGCGCCGATACGGTCCTAGTTGTTCTGGCCATGGAGGTTGGTGACCGATCCCA
>NZ_JBHVCT010000119.1:0-14231 GCF_042803195.1 Streptomyces sp. NPDC057428 | reverse complement strand
ACTGCCATGGCAGGTTCTCCTGGTTCTCGGTGGAACGGGTCTTTGGTAGGTGCCTGGGGCGGGGACACGTGCGCGGAGTGGAATCACCCGCTCTCATCACCCGTTCAGGCGGTGACGGCATCATGACACCCGCAAACATCACCCGTCAAGACGGTGACGAGTAAGGTTTGGGCACACGTGTGCCGACGGGTCTATCCCTGGTACCCGCCCGCCGGGCCGAGCAGCGCCCGGCCGTAGGCCTCGCGGTTGGTGTCGAGGGCGATGTTCGCGTGCGAGAGAGCGATCTCCATGTCACGCCAGATACGTTGCACCGGGCTCGCCGCCGAGAAGGAGGCGCTGCCCAGCGCCGCGAGGACGTGTCGCACCGCCTCGCGGCAGTCACGGGCGGCGGACGCGACGTCCAGGTGGACGCGGGCTGAATGACCGGATCCGGCTGCTCGCCCTCGGCGATGGCCCGTTCGACGTCGTCCAGGGCACGACCGAGCCGCAGCCGCGCGATGTCGACGAGGGAGGCGGCGTCCGCGACGGCGGACCGGGTGCCCGTGCCCTCGGCCCGGTGCGCGAGCGCCTCGTCACCGTAATCTGCGCCGGGTCCCGCGAGCCCGCAGGGTACTTGCAGGCTCAGGAAGCCGGCGTCGTGCAGGGCCGCGACGACGGCATCGGGCAGCCGCCCCTAGCGGCCGGCGTCTTCGGCATGCTCGCGCAGGAGCGGCACGAGTTCCCTGGCCCGGTCCACCAGATCCTGACGGACGACGGAACGCGCGTGCACACCGGGATCGGGGAGTAAGGAGAAGGGCCGCGACTCCGTGCGGCTGAAGGTGTTCATCACATGATTGTCGAGGAGACACCTGTCTCATGAACAGGTCTCCGCCGTCCGGCGAAATACGTGTGCTGTACCGCCGCCGTTCGGGCGCCGTAGTCAAGCCGCCCGGGAGCGGCCCGAGTAGGCTGCCCACCGGCCGTCGTGCCGCGCCACGCGCACGGGACAGCCGAAGCACCCCGAGAGCCACGGTCCGGTCAGCACCTCGTCCGCAGGGCCACCGGCGAGGACGCGTCCCTCACGCAGCAGCAGTACGTGGTCCACCGCCGGGGACAGCTCCTCCAGGTGGTGGGTGATCATCACGGTGGCAAGACCCGGACGCCGTTCGGCCATGTGGTGCATCGCCTCCACGAGGTCCTCGCGGGAGGGCAGGTCAAGCGCGTTGAACGGCTCGTCCAGGAGCAGCAGGGCGGGCTCGGCCATGAGCGCCCTGGCGATCAGGACGCGCGCTCGCTGACCGCCGGAACAGACCCGGTAGGGCCGGTCGGCCAGCTCCTTGATCCGGGGGTGAGGGGTGGATCCGGGCGGGCCGCTCGGGAAGGGCGGCACCCGCATCCACGATGTCACCACTTTGACAGGTGACGACATCCGTGACAGATTCATCACCAGCTGAAGCGGTGACGGGCGCGATCGTGCCAGTCTCGCCCGGTTCTCGAAACATGTGATGAAGGGATTGGCGTGATGGGTTTCAAGGGTGTGCGTAGGGGCCGTGTGGCGTCGGGTGTGGTGGCGGGAGTGACGGCGGGGGTGGCGTTGGGGGCGTTCTCCCTGGCGGGGCCGGCCAGTGCGCAGCCGGAGTCCAAGAGCGGGGAGCGGGGGGTGAAGCCGACGGTCGTTCTGGAGCACGGTGCGTTCGCGGACTCCTCGAGCTGGAACGGGGTGATCAAGGAACTGCGGGCGGACGGGTACCCGGTCGTGGCGGCCGCCAACCCGCTGCGCGGACCGGCCTATGACGCCGCCGCCCTGCGCAGCGTCCTCGACCACATCAAGGGCCCCAAGATCCTCGTCGGACACTCCTACGCCGGCAACGTCATCAGCCAGGCCGCCACCGGCGACCGGGACGTCAAGGCCCTCGTCTACGTCGCCGCGTTCCTGCCCGCCCCCGGCGAAACCGCCCTGGAACTGACCAACAAGTTCCCCGGCTCCACCCTCCCCGACGCCCTCGACCCCGCCCCCACCACCCTCCCCGACGGCACCAAGGGAACCGACCTCTACATCCAGCAGGACAAATTCCGCCACCAGTTCGCCGCCGACGTCCCCCGCAACACCGCCGCCCTCGCCGCCGCCACCCAACGCCCCATCGCCCAGAGCGCCCTCGAGGAAAAAGCCACCACCGCCGCCTGGAAGACCATCCCCACCTGGGACATCATCACCACCCAGGACCTCAACATCCCCCCCGCCGTACAACGCTTCATGGCCCACCGCGCCCACGCCCACACCACCGAAATCGCCGCCTCCCACTCCGTCGCCGTCTCCCACCCCCACACCGTCACCCACGTCATCGAACAAGCCGCACACACCACCACCCATCACTGACCCACACCCACAGCCCTCACACACCCGACTCCCGGACGACACGGCCGGAAGTACGGGGACGGGCCAGACGCTCCCCGAAGAAGTCGGGCAGCTCCGCCACCGCGGGACCGAGGTACTGCTCCTTGTCGTAGAGCTCCACGTGGCTCGCGCCATCGATCCAGTGCAGCTCCTTCGGGCCGCGAGCCGTCTGGACGAATCGGAAGGCGTCGAAGAAGGCCATGCGGTCGATGCTGGACCAGGTGAGGAACTGCGCCGAGCGTCGGTGCCGGGCACGGTCGGTGCGGTAGTACTCGAAGCCGTGCCGGCCCGCCAGGGCGCCGTCCTGCTCAGCCGCGTCGGGGAAAGGACTGCAAGCTCTGGACGTCCTCGCCCCGGGCCTCTGTGGTGCGTGCCGCCGAGGCCGCGTCGAGCAGGCCCTGGAAGACGGAGGGGTCCTGCGCGCCGTCGGCGCCCAGCCGGAACTGGCGGGGGCACAGATGCCCAGGGCGCCGATGCGGTCGGTGTCGATCTCGTCGCGCGTGGTGGTGACGGTGAGAACGAGACCGCGGCCCTGATGTCCTAGGCCCGGTGGGCGGGGTCCTCCAGACCGCACGGGATGCCTTCGCTCTCGCCCTGGAAGGCTGAGTCGAACGCGAGGGCGACGAGCCCTGCTCGGCCAGGCGCCGCGCGTAAGCCTCCTGGAAGACCTCGAGCGCCGCCGCGAAGACGCGCTCGTGGTTGCGACGGGCGTCGGCCCGCCGCAGGGGTGTGCCGGACTCGGCGGTTCTGGGACACGTCTCCACGGGTTTCACCCGTCCATTGTGCCCATCCGCGTCTCCCCCGGCGCCATCCGGTACGCGAAAACAACCTTCGACCTGGTCCCGCGCGAGCCCGCGAACCATCCGCCTGTCCACATCCTGTACCTTGGGAAGATAAACGGACCCCCAAGTCCACATAGGATTTCTGGAGCGCTGATGAATCGGTTGGATCCCCAGAAGAACGCCCCGCCCCTCGGCTCGGCGCGTCCGCTCGCCGAGGCCGCTCGTGCGATCGCTCCCACACTGCGCCGCGAAGCCGACGACGCCGAACGGGAGAGCCGGCTCACCTCCGAGACCATGCAGGCCCTGCTGGCCGCCGGCATGTTCCGTCTCGCCACGCCCGAACGCTTCGGCGGACACGAACTCTCGATCACCGCCTGCGTGGACGTCCTGGCCGAGATCGGCCTGGCCTGTCCGTCCAGCAGCTGGGTGGCCATGGTCTCCTACAACGCCCAGCAGATCGCCGCGTCCTTCGGCGACGAGGCCCGCTTCGACCTCTGGGGCGACAGCCCGGACGTGCCCATGTGCGGAGTGTTCAGCAGCGCGGGAGCCACCGCGGAGCCGGTCGAAGGCGGGCTCCTGGTCTCCGGCCGGTGGTCCTGGGCATCCGCCTGCCACCAGGCCGAGTGGGGTGTGTTCGGCGTGCCCCTGGCCCGCCCCGGCGGGGAAGGGTCCGACCCGGGAATCGCGCTGCTGCGGACGAGCGATCTGGTCATCGAGAAGACCTGGGACATGACGGGCATGCGCGGCACGGGCAGCGACACCCTCGTCGCCGACGGCGTCTTCGTCCCCTGCCACCGGGTCCGGAGCTTCTCCGACGTGGTGGCCCGTGACAAGCGGGGCGACGAACCGCTGTACCGGGTCCCGCCAGGGGCCATGACGCTCACCGCCATGGCGCCGTTGCTCGGGGCGACCCGCGCCGTCTTCCGTCTGACTCTGGAGACGGTCGAGAGCGGGAAGCCGATGGCCATGTCCCTCCATCGCCGCCTGGCCGACGCCCCCAGTGTCCAGGCGGCCCTCGCCGACGCCGCCACCCTGATCGACTCCGCCTCCCTCCATCTCATGCGCTCCGCCGAGGCCGTCGACGCGGCGGCGGCAACACCAGCCGCTCCCACCCTCCTGGACCGGACACGGGTGCGCATGGACGTGGGACACGCCTCCACCTGTCTGCGTCAGGCGGTGCAACTGCTGCTCACGGTGAGCGGGGCGGGCAGCTTCGCCCGGACCAGGACCATCCAGCGCCACTGGCGCGACCTGGAGACGGCGGCCCGGCATCCCACCCTGAATCCCGGCCTCGCCCGCGAGATGTACGGGCGCGCCCTGGTGGGCGACGAACGGCCCCTCAGCCCCATGGTCTGACACCCGGACCCGCCCTGCCGGCGTCCCGGCCGCAATCGACAGGAGCAAGGCCCACACCATGACCGATCTCCCCGCCCCCGTGAGCGAGGCCGACCACCGTGACGTGCTCGGCCACTTCGCGTCCGGCGTCGTCGTAGTGACGGCGACCGGACCCGAGGGCCCCCTCGGACTCACCTGTCAGTCCTTCGTGTCCCTCTCGCTCGAGCCGCAGTTGGTCTCGTTCGCGCCCGCGCGAACCTCCCGTACCTGGCGGCTCATACGGGCCTCGGGTGTCTTCTGCGTCAACGTGCTGGCCGAGGATCAGGAAGATCTCAGCTCCGCCTTCGCCCGGTCCGGCGGCGACAAGTTCCGGGGGGTCCAGTGGGACCCGGGACACGACGGCACGCCGCTGCTGGCAGGTGCCTGTGCCTGGATCTCCTGCGCCCTGATCCATGAATACGACGGCGGTGACCACACCATCGCCGTCGGCCGCGTCACCGCTCTGCGTGCAGAGCCGTCACGACAACCTCTGATCTTCCATCGTGGGCGCTACCGCACCCTCGCCGGCGGCGCCGAGCGAGCCCGACCCGAGCGGCCCGACGCGGCGAACGCGAGGCGCTCGGACGGACCGGGTCCGCCGCCGAACTTCCTGTCCCTCCTTCTTTGAGGTTATTGCAGGCGCACACGCGTCGAGAACGATACGTCTCGGTTTGCCCGCATACCCCAGCCGGTCGAGAAACCTGTCCCAGACATTGAGAGGGCCGGGCCTCACCGCATCACACATGGCAACGTTCATCACGGGCAGATCGCCTGGGCGGCCTTTTCCATCCGGCTGGCCCCGGCGGAGGCGGTCAACACCTCTCTCGGCCCCGCACTCGTCACAATGACACCCGGACCGAACCCATGTTCACGGCTACCGGTCCTCACATATATCCGCGTCCATGAGGAGCACATCGCCAACCGTCTCAAGGACGGCGACGCCCTGTTCTTGGCCTGAACATCCGCTACGGCTTCATCAAGCCCCCGGTCGGCGTCGACGTCTGCATGGTCGCCCCCGAGGGCCCGGGCCACCTGGTGCGCCGCCAGTACGAGGAGGGCCGCGACGTGCCGTGCCTTGTGGCGGTCGAGCGGGACGCCTCGGGCAAGGGGCTCGAGTTGGCCTTGTCGTACACGAAGGGAATCGGCAGCATCCTCGCCGAGATCCAGGACGGCACGTTCGCCAAGAACTGGATGGACGAGTACTACGGCGGTCTGAAGAAGTACAACGAGTACAAGAAGCAGGACTCCGAGCACCTGCTGGAGACCGCGGGCAAGGAGCTGCGCAAGCTCATGAGCTGGGTCGACGAAGAGGCGTAGGCCTGATCCGGCCGTTCGAGCGCCCGGGGCATCCCACTCCGGGCGCTCTCCGGCAACGGTGCGGACACCGGCGGTGGCACGGAAGCGGTAACCCGAGTCCCTTCAGTCCCTCGCCGACGGGTCCGGGCGGCGTCGACAACGGCCGAGGCATGTCGGCGCCGTGTGACGTCGGCCTGAAGCGGGCGCGGGTGCCGCTCAGCGCTCCGCCGCAGCCGCATGCACGCCATGGGCTTCCAGCCAGGCCAGCACGTGGTCGGCGACCACGTGCCAGCCGCTGTCCACCACCATGGAGTGTCCACGGTCCGCGAACTGCTTGAGATCGCTGACGGCTGTGGAATCGCCGTACAGCCTGTACACCGCCCGGGTCACGGAGTCGGGCACCATCCGGTCCTCCTGTCCGGACACCAGCAGCAGGGGGCCGCGCGCCTCGTTGCCGACGTCCGCGAAGGCGCGGGGGTGGCGGGCGGTGCCCGCGTAGTCGAGGTCGGTGAACAGGCGACGCGGCGCGGGCACCACGTAACGCTCGAAGAGCCTGCCGGACTCCTCCTGTCCGACCGCGTTGGCGAAGACGTGCCGGAACTGCGCCCGCCGCAGGGACATCAGTTCGTACCCGCTCGCCGGGTCCCCCGACTCCGGAGTCCACAGACGGGCGGCCGAGGCCTTCAAGGGGACGGCGTTGATCGGGGCCGGCGCGATCGCCACGGCCGCCCTGCCCAGATTCGCGCCGATGAGGTGCTGCGCGATGAGACCGCCGACCGCGTGCCCGACGAGCACGGGCGAGGTGTCGAAGGACCGCACTATCCGTCCGTAGTGGTGCGTGAGGACGTCCAGCCCGATCGCCCCGAGCGGCCCGGGGCGCCCGCGCGTCTCCCGCACCGTGTCCGCCTCCCCCGGCCATTCCGGAGCGAAGGTGGTGAAGCCCCTGCCGGCGAAACGCTCGGCCCACGATTCCCAGGAGAGCGCGTGCAGCCACGCGCCATGGATGAAAAGGACGGGAGTACGGTTCACGGCTGAGCCCTCCGAGCGTGGATGAGTACCCGGCACCGACAGGCGGGCGACCACTTAATGGTGATCCAGGCCCGGCCCAGCGGAAACAGTCGAATGACCCAATGTTCCGGGCAGCCCGCGCCCGGCCTCCGAAAACCGTGCGCCGACGATGACGGGGGCGCGGCTCACCGTCAACTGACTGATGCGCCGGACCGCATGCCGGGCAAGAGTGTGTGACGCCAGCCCTCACAACACACGGAAGGAAGACCCGTCATGAGCGGTAACCGACCCGGTGTACGGGCCCATCAGGCGCCGCCGCAGGAGCTCCCTCTGCTGTCGCTTGACATCCGCTGCATGCTGGACGCGTTCGCCTGGCACACCATGAAGGGGGAGTTCCGGTTCGACACGCGGGCTCCCCTTGTGGTGTCCCTGACGTTCCTCGTCGAAGGTGCTCCTCGCATCACCTGGAGTGTCGGCCGTGACCTGCTCTACCAGGGTCTGTTCTGGATGAGCGGCCTCGGGGACGTCCAGGTGTGGCCGGCGTATCTGGGCGAGCGGGCCACGGCATGGCTGCAACTCGACTCCTACGACGTGACGACGCTGTTCGAGCTGCCCATCACCCCTCTGGCCGCGTGGCTCGAGCATTCCTACGAGTTGGTTCCCGCCGGTGCCGAGGTGGAAGGCCTGGACTGGGACGACGTCATCTCCGGTCTGCTCCGGACTCCGAAGGCACCGCCCGACGACTGAACACGTCACGGTGCTCCGGAGCGATCCGGCGGCTCACACCTCCCACGCAATCGCACAACGGTATTTCACTGGTACGCCGAAAGGCTTCACGTGATCAACAGGCGTACGTTCAGCAAGGCCGTCGGTCTGGGCACGTGCGCGGCGGCGGTCTCGCTGGCCGGCCTGCAGGCGTCCCCGGCCGCGGCGGCCCCGGGAGCGGCTTCGGGAGCGGCTTCGGAAGGTGGCAAGCCAGTCCCGACGGTGCCCTCGGTGGCCCCGGGCACCCACACCACGTTCCACCGGATCAAGCACGTACGCGCGGGGCTGCTCAACGTCGGCTACGCCGAGGTCGGCCCCGCCCACGGCCCCGTCGTCATCTGCTCCACGGCTGGCCCTACGACATCCACAGCTTCGTCGACGTGGCTCCCCTCCTCGCCGACCAGGGCTACCGCGTCATCGTCCCCTACCTCCGCGGCCACGGCCCCACCCGCTTCCTGTCCGCGCGCACCTTCCGCAACGCCCAGCAGTCCGCCATCGCCCTCGACATCATCGCCCTCATGGACGCCCTCAAGATCGACAAGGCTGTCCTCGCCGGCTTCGACTGGGGTTCCCGCACCGCCGACATCATCGCCGCCCTGTGGCCCGAACGCGTCAAAGCCCTCGTCTCCGTCAGCGGATACATCATCACCAACGTCGACGCCCAGAAGACACCCATCGCCCCCCAGGCCGAACACACCTGGTGGTACCAGTACTACTTCGCCACCGAACGCGGCCGCGCCGCCATGGAGGACGACACCTACCGCCCGCAGCTGTGCCGCCTGGTCTGGGACCTCGTCTCCCCCACCTGGAACTACGACGACGCCACCTTCCAGCGCGCCGCCGCCGCCTTCGAAAACCCCGATTACCCCGACATCGTCATCCACAACTACCGCTGGCGCCTGGGCCTCGCCGACGGCGAACACCGCCACGACCGATACGACCGCTACGACCGCTACGACCGCTACGAGAAGAAACTCTTCACCCGCCCCCACATCCACACCCCCACCATCACCCTCGACGCCGAACTCGACCCCTTCACCCCACCCCCCGGCGACGGCTCCTCCTACCGCGACCAGTTCACCGGCCCCTACGACCACCGCACCTCAAAGGCATCGGCCACAACCTCCCCCAGGAAGCCCCCACCGCCTTCACCCAAGCCGTCATCGACGCCGACCACCTCTGAGCCGGACAGGGTCACCGGCACACCGCGTACCGTCCGAGTCGATCCCGGCCTGCGGGCCGCACACAGAAGGCTTTTCCTTCCTGATGAACGAAGTCCTGTGGAACCGTCTGACCGCCGGCCAGCTGCGCGACCTCGCGGCCCGGGACGCGGTCGTGCTGCTGCCCGTGGGGGCCACCGAGCAGCACGGGCCCCATCTGCCCACCGGCGTGGACGACCTCCTCTCCGCGGAGGTCTCCCGGCGTGCGGCCGTGCTCGCCGCCGAACACACGGGGGTGGTGGTGACGCCGTCGGTCTGATCGGGGCTGTCGGAGCACCACATCAGCTTCGGCGGCACGTTCAGCGTGTCCCTGTCCACGCTGCACGCCTTCCTGCGGGACATCTGCCGGTCGATCCTGCGGGCGGGTTTCTCCCGCATCCTGATCGTCAACGGCCACGGCGGGAACATGACGGCGCTCAATGCCCTCACGACTGAGCTGACGGCGGAGCTGTCCACACCGGTCGCGTGCACGAGCTACTTCACCTCCGGCCGGGAAGTGGTGCGAGACACCCTCGAGGCTCAGCCCGGGCTCATGCACGCCTGCGAAGGTGAGACCTCACTGATGATGGCCGCATTCCCCGACCTGGTCCGCACCGAGAACCTGGACACCGCCTGGGGTCCGGAGATCACGTTGCCCGCGGAGTCGTCCGACCCGGTGTACATGGCCGTGCCCTTCGACCGGATCACCCAGTCCGATGTGGCGGGCAACGCCCGCGTGGCGAGCGCGGAGAAGGGCGAACGGCTCCTGGCCGGCTGCGCCCGGGCTCTGGCCGACATCATCCTGGGGGATCCGTGGAGGAAGGCCACCGACGCCCCTGAGTGGCGCTAGAGGGGGCCGACGCACCACGCAGGGCGGCCCGACTCGACACGCCGGTGGTCCTTCCCCGCAACGAGCTGCCGGCGGGTGCGTGCCGGTACGAAGCAGCATGCACCCGCCGCAGCCGTGATGCTCAGTCACCGGGCCAGGAGACGGCCGTCGTCACCGTGGCCGTGGTGACGACGGCGAGGCGTTCGAAGTCCAGCGTCCCCGGCACGTCGGTCGGCCGGTGGTAGTGCGGGTTGCGGAAGTTCGCGGTGTCCGTGAGCATCAGCGCAGGGATCCGGCGGTTCCAGAAGGGCGCGTGGTCGCTGCGTCCCAGGTGGTTGACGGGGGGAACCGCCAGCCCGATGAGAAGGCCCAGCAGTCCGTCGGGCCTGGGGTCCCGCAGCAGAAGACCGGGGAGCGCCGGTGAGGCCGCAGCGGCGGCCCGTTGCCAGACCTCGGCCGCCGCCACGGAAGAGCGCCGGTGCACCACCAGGGTGAAGTCGCCGCGGTACCCGTCGGCACGGGTGGCCGCGGCGACCTCCGGGAAGGCCCGCGCGAACCCCGCTGGGAGCCGTTGGGCGCCGGGTTCGTCCGTGAAGTAGCCGACCGACTCGAGACAGATCATTCCCTGGACGCGGCGGCCCCGGCTCAGTTCTCCGGCCGCGTGGCGGGCTCCGATGAGGCCGAGTTCCTCCATGTCGAACACGGCCAGAGTGACCGGCGGGGGAACGGGCAGCGCTGACAGCAGACGCGCGGTCTCCAGCACCACCGCCACTCCGGACGCGTTGTCGTCCGCGCCCGGACTTCCGCTGACGCTGTCCAGATGTGCTCCGACCACCACTGTGGGGCCGTCGCCGGCGCCGGCGCCGGGCCGGGTGGCGATGAGATTGGCGCCTCGCAGACGGCGGTGCAGCCGTGGCTTGAGGGCGAGCGCCCGGTGGCCGTGCCGGTCGGTGGAGCCCATCCGCCAGCGCAGATCGAAGGGTTGCCGTTCGACCCGCCAGCCCGCCCGGAGAAATTGGTCATGGACGTACGCCTCGGCTCGCTCCATCGCACGCGGAGTCCGGCGTCGGCTCCGCGGTTCGCCGGCGAGGAACTCCACGTCCCGGCGCAGTCGGTCCGGGTCCACGAAGGGCCCGGGCCCGTTGATGGCCGGCAGGCCGTTCGTCATCCGCCACTCCGGGCTCGGCAAGGTCACAGGGATGCGGACAAGCTAGCAGCCACCGGCGCACGGGTGTCTACCGGTGTTGCGGCGACCGCGTCGTCGAGTAGTCGCTGTCTCAGCCCACTTCTTCACCGGGCCGTGAACCTTGTCCGCGTCGCGGCCCGTTGATCCAGGTGGAGACTCCTGCTGTCGGGGCGGTGATTGGCTGGGCCCCGGCAGTGGGGAATGAGCGGTCGCCCTCACGCACTTCCCCCCTGTGAGGGCGACCGCTTCAGGAACGCACGGGCGGCCGCCATGCCGGATGACACAGGCCGCAGCGGCACACCCGCGCCCCTGTGGCACGGGCGCCGAGCCGGCTCCTCCGCCCCTCTCGTCGCGGATCTCGACACCGTCGGCGCCCCTTTCACATTCACACCCGTCACGACGTCACAAGCACGGCGGGCGGACACCGGGAGAGACCTGGCCTTCTTGACACGAGGTGTCCCGTCGGCAATTCTCGTCACCAGTCGAACAGGTGATGCGAGTGTGGGTGTCCACACAATTCCGAACCCCGCAGCGAGAGCGAGACGGCCGACATGATCAGCAGGCGGAGACTCACCCAGGCGATGACCACGGCGGCGGCCGGATACGGCGGAATCCTCGCGGGAGGCGGAAGCCAGGCCGCCGCCGCTCGCCCGGGGCCCGGTGCAGGGCGGGGAGGGGCCGACGGCCGGGCACGGGGCCTGGGACCGGTACGCCATGCACGTACACATCTCCTCAACATCGCCTACCACGAGGTAGGCCCCACCGACGGCACACCTGTCGTCCTCAGCCACGGCTGGCCGTTCAGCCCCGTCGGGTCCTACGCCGAGGTGGCCCCCCTCCTGGCCCGGCACGGCTACCGCTGCCTCATCCCCTACTTGCGCGGTCACGGAGAGACCCGATTCCGGCGCGCGGACACGTTCCGTTCCGGTCAGCAGGGCGCTCTCGGTGCCGATCACATCGCCTTCCTGGATGCGCTCGGAATCCGCCGGGCCCTGTTCGCCGGCTACGACTGGGGCGGGCGGGCGGCCGATGTCGCCGCGGCCCTGTGGCCGGAACGCTGCATCGGCCTGGTCTCGGTGAACAACTACCTGATCCAGAACATCGCCGCCGCCCAGGAGCCGCTGACGCCGTCCCTCGAGTCCGGATTCTGGTACTTCTTCTACTTCCTCACCGAGCGCGGACGGGCAGGACTGGAACAGGACAGGAAGGAACTGGCCCGGGTCGTCTGGCACCGCAACTCACCGGAGTGGCGTTTCACCGAGGCCGAACTCGACGAGGCCGCCGGCCTGTGGACGAACCCCGACTACGTGGACGTCGTGATCCACAGCTACCGCCACCGGCTCGGCGCCGCGCCGGGCGACCCCCGGTACGACGACATCGAGGCACGGCTCGCCGAGCAGCCACCGATCACCGTGCCGACCGTCACCCTGGACGGCCAGGCCGACGGGGTCACCCCGTGGAGCGACGGAACGTCCTCAGCCGCGCACTTCCTGGGCACCCGCGTGCACCACGTGGTCCCCGGCGCCGGACACAACCTCCCTCAGGAACGCCCCGACGCCTTCGCCTCCGCGGTCCGGGAGGTCGACGCGCTCTCCTGACAGCACCCACACACCCAAACATCCTGTCGGCAGCCAGCGCCAGACAGGATGTGCCCACATGTGCCGGCACTCGCGCCTACATCACCAGTTCAAACGGTGACATCTCTCGCCTTTCGCATCGTCACCTGCCAGAGTGGTGACACGGGAGAGATTCTCCTCCGACCGGGCCAGTCGCCGACATCCGTCGTACCGCCCCGAGAACGCGTATGTCACCGGACACCTGTGTCCGCCCCATGTGGCGGACAAGGAAAGGGCAAGGAGAAACGACGTGAAGAGCAGCAACCCGATCTTCTCCCGGCGAGGCTTCGAGCGCGACGACAGCCGGGCGGACGTCACCATGCGGCAGCCGGGCCTCGCAGCGGCCGGCCACCGGCCGACCGACCTGGTCAACCCTTACCTCACGAACGGTGCTCCCAGCCCGGTTACGGACGCCGCCCGGACAGGCAGTGGCGCGATGACGATCGACGACGTGGTCGTCCGCACCGCGACAACGCTGGGCACCGTGGCGGTGGCGGCCGTAGTGTCCTGGGTGCTGCTGCCCGTCGACGAGGCGAACATCGGGAGGTCGTACGGCATCGCCGTCGGCGCGGCCCTGGTCGCCTTCGTCCTGTCGCTCGTCCAGACGTTCCGGCACAGGCCCTCTCCGCCCCTGATCCTCGGATACGCGGCCCTGGAAGGCGTCTTCCTCGGCGTCATCTCCAGCGTCACGTCGACCTACATCTCGCCGGGTGTGGTCGTGCAGGCCGTCCTGGGCACCTTCGCGGTCTCTGCGGGCGTGCTGATCGCGTACCGGATGCGCTGGATCCGCGTCACCCGGAGGTTCTACGGGTTCGTACTCGCCGCCGCAACCGGCTTCCTCATCCTCATGGTGGTCGACCTGCTCTTCTCCGCCTTCGGCGCGGGCCACGGCCTCGGCTTCGACAGCGGTGCCCTCGGTGTCGTCTTCGGGATCGCCGGCATCCTGCTCGGCGCCTGCTTCCTCGCCCTGGACTTCAAGCAGATCGAGGACGGACTCGCCTACGGAGCGCCGCGAGAGGAGTCGTGGATAGCAGCCTTCGGTCTCACCCTGACGCTGGTGTGGATCTACCTGGAGGCGCTGCGCCTGCTGTCCATCCTGAACAGCGACAACTGACGACGGAAGCGCGATGCCCCGCTCCGGGATGAACCTTCGCGCCGACGCCAACCGTTTTGATGTCAACGGCCGGACCAGCGGCCCCACGACGCACATGCACCGCACAAGGCGCCGACCGGCACCGGGGATCGGGGAGACGAAGATGAGCCCGCACAAGCAAGAGTGCCCCGCCGTGTCCGACAGGGTGGTCCTGGACGCTGAGGTGTCCCCCGGAGTGTGGACACGGGGGTTCATGCTGCGAGTGTGAGTGTACGTGCTCTCTGTTGTTGCTGTTCGAATTCGGCTGGTGAGAGGTAGTTGAGGGCGCTGTGGCGTCTGCGGGCGTTGTAGTAGGTAAGCCACTGGAAGATCTCCAGTCGCGCCTGGCGCATCGTCGTGAAGAGCCTCTGGTGCATCGTCTCTCTCTTGAGCCCCTGCCAGAAGCTCTCTGCGAGGGCATTGTCGTAGCTCGAGCCGACGCGTCCCATGCACCTGCGGATCCCGAAACCATCACAGATCTGCGCGAACGCGGCCGACGTGTACTGCGAACCCCTGTCGGCGTGGAAGATCACTCCGCTGACGTTGCCACCGCGGGTCGTCACCGCCATCTTCACTGCGTCGACGACCAGCTCGGCGCGCATGTGCGAGGCCATCGAGTAGCCGAGCACTCGGCGTGAGTAGATGTCGATGACGCGGGCGAGATACAGCC
>NZ_JBHVCT010000118.1:0-14611 GCF_042803195.1 Streptomyces sp. NPDC057428 | reverse complement strand
ACGAAGGCCCCCGCCACTTCGACTTCAAGCCCGTACGCACCGACGGCATCGACGGCGTCTGGGAATCCGCGAAGAACTGCATGCGCAACTACCTCATCCTCAAGGAACGCGCCGCCGCCTTCCGCGCCGACCCCGCCGTCCAGGAAGCCCTCACCGCCTCCCGCCTGCACGAACTCGCCCGCCCCACCGCCGACGACGGCCTCAAAGCCCTCCTCGCCGACCGCACCGCCTACGAAGACTTCGACGCCAGCACCACCGCCGAACGCACCATGGCCTTCGAAGCCCTCGACCAACTCGCCCTGGAACACCTCCTCGGCACCCGCTGAACCACCCACGTCCCGGGGTGCCCGGCGGCCCTGCCGCCGGACCCTCCCATCCCCCGCCGTGACACCGCCGGATCCACGCAGGGGCTTGACGAGCATCCCGTGGGAGCGTTCCCATGGGTCCCGGCCCCCCTCTCACCGCAAGGGCACCACCGTGACAGAACCTTCCCCGGACGGGCGGACCGGACGCCGCAGCCGCCGCACCAGGCGGATCGCCGTCCCCCTCACCGTCGTCTCCGCGATCGCCGCCGGCACCGTCCTGTCGGGATGCGGCCAGCAGCGGGACGAGGACGTCTACACCGTCATGAACTCCTCGACCGACGAGTCGTACCACCGCTGGGACGGCGACACCCTCGCGCGCTGCAGCAAGGAGCTCGGGATCACCATCGAGCAGCAGAGCGTGCCGGCCGCCCAGCTGATGACGAAGGCGCTGCGCATGGCGTCCTCGAAGTCGCTGCCGGACGTGCTCCAGCTGGACGCCTCCGAGATGCCGACGTTCGCCGAGGCCGGCGGGCTGATCCCGCTCAAGGACGTCGGGCTGACCACGACGGACATACCCGAGGGGATCGTCAACTTCGGTTCTTTCGACGGGAACTACTACGGCGCCGCGCGCACCGTGAACACCCTGGCGCTGTTCTACAACAAGGACACCCTCGACAAGGCCGGCCTCCCGGTGCCCAAGACCTGGGCCGAGATGCAGTCGACCGCCAAGAAGCTGACGCACGGCAAGCGGTACGGCGTGGCGCTGAGCGCGGGCGGCGCGGAGGACGGCGTCTTCCAGTTCACCCCGTTCATGTGGTCCAACGGCGGGGACGAGACGAAACTCGACAGCCCCGAGGTCGCCGGTGCGCTCGACTACTGGAAGGGCCTGCTGAAGGACGGCTCGCTCTCCAAGTCGACGGTCAACTGGACCCAGGCCGACGTCAACGACCAGTTCATGGCGGGCAACGCGGCCATGATGATCAACGGCCCGTGGCAGGTCGAGACCCTGAACGCCAAGAAGGGGCTCAACTGGGGCATCGCGGAGATACCCGTACCCGAGGCGGGCGACGACTCCGTGGGTCCGCTCGGCGGCGGTGTGCTGACCGTGCCGAACACGGGTGACAGCACGCGCGAGAAGACCGCCGCCAAGATCATCGGCTGCATGGCGGGCGAGCAGGAGCAGATCACCTACGCCCTGAACAGCTGGATGGTCCCGGCCAACACGAAGGCCGCGGCGGTCTGGCGCACGAAGGCGCCGGAGCTGGCGGCGCTGGCCGGACAGGTCTCCACGGCACGCTCGCGTACGGCGAAGGTCGGCGCGCAGTGGTCGTCGGTGTCGCTCGCCCTGCAGAGCGCCTTCCAGTCCGCCCTCACCGGCGAGTCCAGCGAGGCCGCCCTGAAGCGCGCCCAGCAGCAGGTCAAGAGCGGGAACTGAGGTAACGAACCATGTCATCCACCACAGCCCCGGCCGCCACACTGCCGGCTGACACGAAGGCCTCCGCGGCCGGCGAGGTCAGGAAGCCCGTGAACCCGCGGAGCGTCAAGCGGCGCAGGGCGCTCGCGCAGTGGGGGTTCGTAGCCCCCGCCGTGATCTTCATGGCACTGTTCTTCGGTTACCCGCTCGTCCGCAACATCGTGATGAGCTTCCAGGACTACTCGCCGTCCACCTTCTTCACCGGTAAGGCGCCGTTCAACGGCACGGACAACTGGAGCAACGTCTTCAACGACGGGCTGTTCGGCAAGGCCCTGTGGCAGACGATCCTCTTCACCGTCGGATCGCTGGTCGGCCAGTTCTGCATCGGTCTGGCCCTCGCCGTCTTCTTCAGCCGCCGCTTCCCCCTGAACGGCATCCTGCGCTCCCTGATCCTGCTTCCGTGGCTGGTCCCGATGGTCGTCTCCGGCATCGTCTGGCGGCGCATCTTCGACCAGGACACCGGTGTCCTCAACTCGTTCCTGGGCACCGTCGGACTGCCGGCCGACACGCCCTGGCTGACCAGCACGAGCATGGCGCTGATCTCCGTGATCCTCGTCAACGTCTGGATCGGCATCCCGTTCAACATGGTGATCCTCTACGGCGGTCTCCAGGAGGTTCCCAAGGAGCTGAGCGAGGCCGCCGCTCTCGACGGCGCTTCCGCCTGGCGCACGTTCCGGTCGGTCACCCTGCCCATGCTCAAGCCCGTCATCACCGTGGTGCTGGTGCTCGGATTCATGTCGACGGTCAAGATCCTCGACCTGGTCCTCGCCCTCACCGACGGCGGTCCCGCCGACTCCACACAGACGCTCGGCACGCTGACCTACCAGAACTCCTTCGTCCAGATGGACTTCGGGGCCGGTGCCGTGGTCGGCAACATCCTGATCCTGATCTCCGCCGTCTTCGCGGTGTTCTACCTGCGGGTCAACCGCAACGAGGGGAAGTGACCGGCATGGCGACCACCACCCAGATCCCCGCCGCCCCGGCTCCCGCGGCCGTCAGCCGGCCGAAGCGCCACTGGGGCGCGACCGTCTTCGGCGTCGCCGTCCTGGCGGTCATGCTGTTCCCGCTGTACTGGATGATCAACACGGCTCTGCAGCCGGACGCGAGTCTGGTCGACGTGAATCCCGTCCCGACGGACATCGACTTCTCCGGCTTCAGCTCGGCGATCACGGACCAGGGCACCAACCTGCTGACCTCGCTGGCCGTGGCACTCGGTGCGGTGGTCATCTGTCTGGCGATCTCCGCGCCGGCGGCGTACGGGCTGGCGCAGTTCAAGCTGCGCGCCGGCCGCATGATCGTCTTCGGCACACTCATCACACAGATGGTCCCGGGCATCGTCATCGCGAACGCCCTGTACAGCGCGTACGTGGACCTCGGTCTGGTCAACTCCTACTTCGGCCTGATGCTCGCGGACGCCTCGCTGGGCATCCCCTTCGCGATCGTGCTGATGCGCTCGTTCATGGTCTCCATCCCACGCGAGGTCATCGAGGCCGCCGAGGTCGACGGCGCGGGCCGCATCCGTACGTTCGTCCAGGTCGTCCTGCCGATGAGCCGCAACTCCCTGATCACCGCCGGACTCTTCTCGTTCCTCTACGCGTGGAGCGACTTCATGTTCGCGCTCACGCTGAACACCACGGACGACGTCAAGCCGATCACGCTGGGCATCTACCAGTACATTGGGGCGCACGTCGGCGACTGGGGGTCGGTCATGGCCGCGTCCGTGCTCTCCGCGGTCCCCGCGGCGGTGCTCCTCGTCCTGTCCCAGAAGTACATCGCCGCCGGGATCACCGGCGGCTCGGTCAAGTAAGGGTTCCCATGAGTGACTTCCCGGTCTTCCCGCCCGGATTCGTCTTCGGCGCGGCCACGGCCTCGTACCAGATCGAGGGCGCAGTGGAGGAAGACGGCCGCGGCCCCTCCATCTGGGACACCTACAGCCACACGCCCGGCCGGACGGACGGCGGCGACACGGGCGACGTGGCCTGCGACCACTACCACCGCTACCCCGAGGACGTGGCGCTGCTGCGCGACCTGGGCGTCGAGTCGTACCGCTTCTCCATCGCCTGGTCCCGTATCCAGGCCACGGGCAGCGGCGCCGTGAACCCCAAGGGGCTGGACTTCTACTCCCGCCTCGTGGACTCGCTCCTGGAGGCGGGCATCGAGCCCGCCGCCACCCTGTACCACTGGGACCTGCCGCAGGCCCTGGAGGACAAGGGCGGCTGGCGTGTACGGGAGACGGCGGAGCGCTTCGGTGAGTACACGGCGATCGTCGCCGAGCACCTCGGCGACCGGGTGCCGCGCTGGATCACGCTCAACGAGCCCTGGTGCAGCGCGTTCCTCGGCTACTCGGTGGGCCGGCACGCACCAGGCGCCAAGGAGGGCCGCGGGGCACTGGCGGCCGCGCACCACCTGCTGGTCGGGCACGGGCACGCGATGAACGCGCTGCGCGCGGCGGGCGTCCGCGAGGCGGGCATCACGCTCAACCTGGACCGCAACGTCCCGGCCACGGAGTCGGACGCCGACCTCGCCGCCGTCGTGCGGGCGGACACCCAGCACAACCTGGTGTGGACGGAACCGCTGCTCGCGGGCCGCTACCCGGCGACCGAGGAGGAGACCTGGGGCGAGCTGATCACGGGCCAGGACTTCCGCCGCGAGGGCGACCTGGAGCTGATCTCCCAGCCGATGGACTTCCTGGGCATCAACTACTACCGGCCGATCGTCGTCGCGGCCGCCCCGCACCGCGAGGCGGACCCGGCGCTGCGGGTGGCCACGGACAACCGCTACGCGGAGGGCCAGTACCCGGACGTCCGCAGGACCGCCATGGGCTGGCCGGTCGTCCCTGAGTCCTTCACCGATCTGCTGACCGCGCTGAAGCAGACGTACGGCGACGCGCTGCCGCCCGTGCACATCACGGAGAACGGCTCGGCGGAGTTCGACGAAGTCGAGGCGGACGGGTCGGTCCGTGACGCGGACCGGGTGGAGTACCTGCGCACCCACCTGACCGCGCTGCGGGCGGCCATGGACGCCGGTGTCGACGTACGCGGGTACTACGTGTGGTCGCTGCTCGACAACTTCGAGTGGGCACTGGGCTATGCGAAGCGGTTCGGGATCATCCGGGTCGACTACGACACCCTGGAGCGCACGCCGAAGGACAGCTACCGCTGGTACCAGCAGCTGATCGCGGCCCACCGGGCCTGATCGTCCGGTCGCCCCACCGGGGGCGTACACGCGCAACCTCGGCGCGTACGCCCCCGGCGGCTTGCGCCTCCAACTACACCTAACATCGGCAGCTGTCACCGAAGAGCTCCGCAGCCCTTTGAAGTTGCCGAAAATCTCGATGCCGGGACCAGCCCCTGATCGGTCCGGCTGCGGGCCGGTACCGCGCTCATCGCACGCGGCGAGTTCTTTCTCGTCATGATCGGTCTGGTCGTGGTGATGCAGGACCGGCTCGGCGCCTTGGCGGCGGTCTACGCCTGCTGCCACCGTGGCCGGTCCGGTGCTGACTCCTTCCTCGATGGAACTCGCCCGGCGCCCACCGCGGGTACGGGCAGGCAGGTGTGTGCCGACGACGATGAGGCCGATGTCCCGTTCCCTGGCCTAGCTCATCAGCGCCCGCGCCGGTGGCCCGGAGATGATGCCGATCGCGTCACCCGCCCGCTGGCGCTCCCCTGGCAGCAGCGAGACGTCGTGGTGACGCTGGGCGGTGAAGGTGCTGGGTCGTCTTTGGTGAGGGAGTCAAAATGAGCGGTCTGGTGGTCGTGGGTGTGGACGGATCCGTGTCGAGTCTCGCGGCCGTGGAGACTGCGGCGCGTGAGGCGCAGTGGCGTAGTGCGGGGCTGCGCGTGGTGCACGCGTTCTTGTGGCCTGCGATGCATGTGCCGCTGGGGCAGTCGCCCCTGGGCCCGCCGGAGGGCGGGCTGCGCACCATGGTAGAGCGGGTCGTGGCCGAGGCGGTGACGCGCGCCAAGTCCACGGCACCGGCGGTGGATGTCTCGCACACCGTGGTGGCCGGGGAGCCGTTGACAGTGCTGGAGGCGCAGTCGCGGGCTGCAGAGCTCGTGGTGGTCGGGTCGCGTGGCACGGGCGGGTTCGTCGGGCTGCTGGTGGGTTCGGCGGCGATGCACCTGGCCGCGCACGGCCAGTGCCCGGTGCTGGTCGTGCGTGAGGGGGGCGACGAGGAGGGGCCGGTGGTAGTGGGTGTGGACGGCTCCGCCGCCGGCGAGCAGGCAATCGAGTTCGCCTTCGCGGAAGCCGCGCTGCGTGGAGCCCCGCTGAGGGCGATCCATGCCTGGACCTTGTGGAATGCGCCCCCTTCCCAAATGCACGAGGGCGCAGACACCTATGTGGACCCGCCGAGTGAACTTGCCGAGGCGGAGGAGCGGCTGGTGTCCGAGGCGCTGGCCGGGCGCAGGGAGCGGCACCCGGGAGTGAGTGTGGAGTATCGGGCGCTGCGCAGCCAGACCCGTGAGGCGCTGATTGAGGCCAGTCGCTCGGCGCAGCTGTTGGTGGTCGGTGCCCGGGGTCGTGGCGGGTTCGCCGGGCTGATGCTGGGGTCGGTCAGCCAGGCGGTTCTGCATCATGCGCACTGCCCGGTCGCTGTCGTACAGGGGGCTGGTGAGCGGCAGTGACCTCAGTGGCGGCAGGCGTTCACCTGGTGGCACCGGCGGTGACGCGCCGTATGGATCGGACGCGGGTGGGCGAGCGTCTGTTCCACTGTCCGCCGTAGCCCTGCAGACCCCTGTATCGGCCGCTCACTGCGCCCTCGCATCGTGGTGGGGGCGGGGCGTGCCCGCCGGACGTGTGCCAGCGCACCGAGCAGGCTCAGCGCGGTCAGGATGATCCCCAGTTCCAGCAGCAGGGCGATGGAGATCTGCACGGTTCAGCCCCGGACGATCTGTTCCACCGCGGCGATCCCGTCGTGGGTTCCGATCACCACCAAAACGTCCCCGGCGCGCAGGACGTGCACCGGCCCGGGCGAGGGGATGACCTCCTCGCCGCGGACGATCGCCACGATCGACGCGGATGCCGACCACCTACGCGAGGCCGAGCAACGGCTGCTCGACGAGACGGTGGCTTCCCGGCAGGAGGACTTCGCGCAGATCGTCGTGGAGCGGCGTCTGGTGCGTTCCTGGATCCGGCCGGCTCTGATCGACGCCAGCCACGATGCGCAACTGGTGGTGGCCGGCGCCCGGGGCCTCGGCGGCTTCACCGGTCTGCTGCCCGGCTCGGTCAGCCAGGCCCTGCTGCACCACGCCCGCTGCCCCGTCGCCGTCGTGCGCGGCAGGGAGTGACCATGCTCCCGTCTCGAGCCGCATCGTCCTCCGCTACGCCGGCCCCTCAGGGGAGGCTCCGCGAATCGGCGAGGTTCCCTTCGATCCGGCCGTCAAGTACATGGCCACCTTCCACACCGACGCCGTCGGTTCCGCCCGCATCCACGTCAAGGGGGCGGTCGATGTCCTGCTGGACCGCTGCACCCACATGCCCGTACCGGTGGCTATGGCGGCGCCGGCGCGGGTGATCGCTGCGAGACGGCAGGCGTTCAGGACGCGTTCGCCGGCGGGCGGGGCGGGCGGTGCATCACGTTCTCGCGCGGCCGTTCGACGATGGCCGTCTTCGCCATCGCCCGGCACCTCACCGACGTCGCGACCGCCGCCGTGGCCTTCTACACCTTCGTCCTTTTCCGGCTGCGGCACGCACTGACCGTCGACGACACGGCCTGCCACCCTCAGGGCGGCACGCCCGAGCGGGTGGCACGGTGGCGTCATGGCAGGATTCGGGTTCGACCTCGCACTCATCGCCGCACTGATCGTGCTCAACGCACTCTTCGCAGGCAGCGAGATCGCGCTCATCTCTCTGCGGGAGAGCCAGCTGCGCCGCCTGAGGCGCCGTGGGGGAGCCCGCGCGGCCCGGCTGACGCATCTGACCGAGGACCCCAACCGTTTTCTGGCCACCATCCAGATCGGCATCACCCTGGCCGGGTTCCTGGCCTCCGCCACCGCCGCGGTCTCCCTGGCCGAGCCCCTGGTGCCCGCTCTGGGCTTCGCCGGACGGGCCGCCGAGCCGCTGGCCATCGCGCTGGTAACCCTGGTGCTCACCTTCGTCACGCTGGTGGTCGGCGAACTCGCGCCCAAGCGTCTGGCCATGCAGTACGCCCAGCGGTGGGCTCTACTGGCAGCCACCCCTCTCGATCTCCTCGCCACCGGGGCACGTCCCGCCGTCTGGGCCCTCAGCCAGGCCACCGATCTGATTGTCCGCCTCCTCGGCGGCAACCCACGCGCAGCCCAGCAGCCGCCCAGCCCAGAAGAACTACGGGACATGGTCGCGAGCCACCGCGGCCTGACCACACAGCAGCGGACCATCATCTCCAGCGCCCTGGAGATCCACGAGCGCCCCCTGCGCGCCGTTGTCGTTCCACGCCGTGACGTGTTCACCCTGCCCGATGACATGCCGACCGCCCAGGCCCGCATGGCCTTGGCCCAAGCCGGACACTCCCGTGCCCCCGTCCTGCAGGCGGGACACTTCGACGATGTCGTCGGCGTCGTTCACCTGCGCGAGCTGACCACCAGCAACGACACCACCGCCCTCAGCGGCCTCGTCCGGCCGGCGCTGTTTCTCTCCGACTTCATGAAGGTCTCCGAAGCCCTGCGGCGCCTGATGACCGCCCACGAGCAGTTCGCCCTCGTCGTCGACGAACACGGTTCCGTCGACGGCATCGTCACCATCGAGGACCTCCTCGAGGAGATCGTCGGCGAAATCTACGACGAGACCGATCGCACCGCGGCAACGGACTACACCCAGCCCGACGGATCCCTGCTCCTGCCCGGCAGCTTCCCCCTCCACGACCTGCCCGACCTCGGAGTCGACTTCGGTGACCTCGCCCACGGCCCGTACACGACCATCGCCGGTCTCGCCCTGGCCCGGCTCGGGCACCTGCCACAGCACCCCGGCGACAGCATCCGCCTCACCGACTGGACCATCGAGATCACCGGCGTCCACCACCATGCAGTCACCGCTGTCCGCCTGAGACCCCACCAGGGTCGGTAGCCCGGCCCTTCGTCACCCAGCCAGCACGAGAGGGGCCACCGGCCAGGAACGGCCCGGCGATCCAACCCAGTCATGAGGCGGAACCAGGGGCAGTGGGCCGCTCCATCCCTGATCTTGCGTGGGTATCCCCGGCTTCAGCCGGGGAGGGAAACGCATCCTCATCCCCGAGCCGCGCAGCGGCGGAGTTCTCTGCGGCTCCGGGGTGACGGTCAGGTAGGACGCTTCTGGCTCTCGATGTACTGACGGATCACAGTCAGCGGTGCTCCGCCACATGGGTGGCGCCGGGCGGCGCTGGAGGCGATGGTGTAAGGGTTGCGGCGGCCAACCCGGGTGCGGGTCAGGTACCCCGCGGCTCCAGGTCGGCCACGACGATCTGCACCGCACGTTCGGTGACGCCGATATCACGCAGTCGAACGTCCGGGTCGCGGGCGATCCACAGCAGCACCCGTGCGTGATTGGTCAAAGCGTCCACCGGTCGCCGCGTACCGCTGTAGTACCCATGCCGTCGATCATACGAACCCTTCACATACACGGGCCATCACGCGAAGCGCTATTAGCGAAAAGAAGTTCGGGTACCACTAACGCAGTTGGGCGAACGAGTGCGAATTAGAGGCGACCAGGCTGCCGCCGACGGCGGCGAGGAACTCGGCACCGAGCACGGTGCCGATGCCCGGGGCGCTCAGGACTATGTCGGCGAGTTCGTGCTCGCGAAACCGGCCCTCGATGAGCTTGTCCATCTCGGAGATCTGCTCGTTGAGGGCCATCACCTCCTCGGCCAGGGTGCTGACCAGTTACGCGATGGTCTACTCCCCGGGGACGCAGGTGTGCTGGCGGTCAGCGGCCTCGACGGCTGCTTCGGCCAGGGCGCTTGCGTTTCGGACCTTGCGGTTGGCCAGCCACTTGGTCAGCCGCGTGACCCCGGCTCGGCGGATCGCGGCCCGGGACAGGCGCCGCATGCCCAGTGTCTCGGAGCATTCTGCCCAGGCAGTCGCAGCCCCCGCCCGGGTTGAGCCACGACTCTTGGGTACCAACGACTCTGACGAGCCGTCATCGCGTCGCGTACGCCGCCGGGTTGTCCATGACCTCGCGCACGACCCGGGCCGCCGCACCCCGGGCCGCGTCGCCGGAGAGGGACGAGGCCCTCAGGCGGCTGCCGTTCTCGTGCCAGCGGCCTGAGACCACCCGGGCGGTGAGCTGGGCGTCGGCCGGCCCTTCGAGCCACGGCATCAGGTTCCGGTAGATCCCGCCCAGTACGACCGCCTCCGGGTCGAAGAGGTTGACCGCGCCGGCCAGGACCACGCCCAGCCGGTCCCCCGCCTCGCGCAGCGCGGTGACGGCGCGCGTCTCACCCGCCGCTGCCCGCTGCTCCAACTCGGCGATCCCGCGTACCCCGGTGGCCGGGTCGATGCCCGCCGCCCTCAGAAGCGCCGCCCGGCCCGCGTACTGCTCCAGGCAGCCGCGTGCCCCGCAGCGGCAGAGCGGGCCGGCTGGGTCGACGACGACGTGCCCGATCTCGCCTGCGAAACCGTGCGCGCCCCGCAGCATCTCGCCGTTCACCACGAGTGCGCCGCCCACTCCGATCTCACCGCTGAGATAGAGGAAGGTGCGTACGCCGCCGAGGCCGCCGAACCAGTGCTCGGCGAGGGCCGCCAGGTTCGCCTCGTTGTCCGAGCCGACCGCGAGCGCCCTGCCCGCCGGGCGGAGCGTGCTCAGCGCCTGCCCGAAGATGCCCTCGGCGGCCACCCTGCTCCAGCCCAGGTTCGGTGCCTGCCGGACGACACCGCCGGAGACGAGGCCGGGCAGTGCCAACTCGACGCCGACCACCCGTAGTTCCTGTTCACGGGTGGAGGCGATGACCCGGCTTGTGAGCCGGGCGGCGTGGGCCAGGGCCTCGGCGGGCGGGACGTCGCGGTGGTCTGTGTACTCAGTGACGCGGACCCGGTCGGTACCCGTCAGGTCGACCGCGCATACCGACACGTAGTCGATGTTGATCTCCACGCCGAGTCCCGCCGGGCCTGTCCGGGAGAGCTTCAGCACGGTCCCGGGGCGCCCGGCCGAGCCGCTGGAGGTCTTGCCGGACTCGCTGAGGCAGTCCAGGGCGAGGAGTTCCTCGACGAGGGAGGAGACGGCGGCCCTGGTGAGCCCCACGAGGCTCGCCACCCCGGCCCGGGTGACCTCGCCCTCGTCGCGCACGGTCCGCAGGACGAGGCTCAGGTTGTGGCGCCGCACGGACTCGTGCCCGGCCTTGGCGGCGGGAGAGGCGAGGTTGTTCTTCATCAGGCCTTCGACCCTAACGGCGAAGGGCCGCACCTCGGGGGTGCGGCCCTCGCTCACTTCGCGGTGCCTCTACTTGCGGATCAGGCTGCGGAGCACGTACTGCAGGATGCCGCCGTTGCGGTAGTAGTCCGCCTCACCGGGGGTGTCGATGCGGACGACGCCGTCGAACTCCACACCCGTGTCGGTGGTGACCTTGACCGTACGCGGCGTGGTGCCGTTGTTCAGCTCGGTCACACCGGTGAAGGAGAAGCTCTCCTCGCCGGTGAGGCCGAGGGACTCGGCGGTGTGGCCCTCCGGGAACTGGAGCGGGAGGACGCCCATGCCGATGAGGTTCGAGCGGTGGATGCGCTCGTAGGACTCGGCGATGACGGCCTTGACGCCCAGGAGCGCGGTGCCCTTGGCCGCCCAGTCACGGGACGAGCCGGAGCCGTACTCCTTGCCCGCCAGGATGACGAGCGGGGTGCCCGCGGCCTGGTAGTTCTGGGAGGCGTCGTAGATGAACGACACGGGGGCGTCAGCCTGCGTGAAGTCGCGGGTGAAGCCACCTTCGGTGCCCGGCGCGATCTGGTTGCGCAGGCGGATGTTGGCGAACGTGCCGCGGATCATGACCTCGTGGTTGCCACGGCGCGAGCCGTAGGAGTTGAAGTCACGGCGCTCGATGCCGTGCTCCGTGAGGTACTTGCCGGCCGGGGTGTCGGCCTTGATCGCACCGGCCGGGGAGATGTGGTCGGTGGTGACCGAGTCGCCCAGCTTGGCGAGCACCCGGGCGCCGGTGATGTCCTCGACCGGGGTCGTCTCCATCGTCATGCCCTCGAAGTACGGGGGCTTGCGCACGTAGGTGGACTCGGAGTCCCACTCGAAGGTGTTGCCGGTCGGGATCGACAGCGCCTGCCACTGGGCGTCGCCCGCGAAGACGTCCTGGTAGGACTTGTTGAACATGTCCTCGCCAATGGAGTTGGCGACGACGTCGTTGACCTCGGCCTCGGTGGGCCAGATGTCCTGGAGGAAGACGGGCTTGCCGTCCTGGTCGACGCCGAGGGCGTCCTTGGTGATGTCGACCTTCATCGAGCCGGCGATGGCGTACGCGACGACCAGCGGCGGGGACGCCAGGTAGTTCATCTTGACGTCGGGGTTGATCCGGCCCTCGAAGTTGCGGTTGCCGGAGAGCACCGAGGTGACGGCCAGGTCGTGGTCGTTGACCGCCTTGGAGACCTCTTCCGGCAGCGGGCCGGAGTTGCCGATGCAGGTGGTGCAGCCGTAGCCGACGAGGTTGAAGCCGACCTTGTCGAGGTACGGGGTCAGACCCGCCTTGTCGAAGTAGTCGGTGACGACCTTCGAGCCCGGGGCGAGCGTGGTCTTGACCCACGGCTTGCGGGTCAGGCCCTTCTCGACCGCCTTCTTCGCCACGAGCGCCGCGGCGACCATGACGTACGGGTTCGAGGTGTTGGTGCAGGAGGTGATCGCGGCGACGGTGACGGCGCCGTGGTCGAGCTCGTACGTCGTGCCGTCGGGGGCCGTGACCGTGACCGGGTTCGACGGGACGCCGTTGGCGGTGGCCGGGGAGTCGGAGGCCGGGAAGGACTCCTTGCCCGCCTCCTCGTCGTCGGCGACGTAGTTGCGGATGTCCTGGGCGAACTGAGCCTTGGCGTTCGCGAGGACGATGCGGTCCTGCGGGCGCTTCGGGCCTGCGATGGAGGGGACGACCGTGGAGAGGTCGAGCTCGAGCTTCTCGGAGAAGTCGGGCTCGGCGGCCGGGTCCAGCCAGAGGCCCTGCTCCTTGGCGTACGCCTCCACGAGCGCGACCTGCTGGGCGTCGCGGCCGGTCAGGCGGAGGTACTTCAGCGTCTCGTCGTCGATCGGGAAGATCGCTGCGGTCGAGCCGAACTCCGGGGACATGTTGCCGATGGTGGCGCGGTTCGCGAGGGAGGTGGCGGCGACGCCCTCACCGTAGAACTCGACGAACTTGCCGACGACGCCGTGCTTGCGGAGCATCTCGGTGATGGTCAGCACGAGGTCGGTGGCGGTGGTGCCGGCCGGGAGCTCGCCGGTCAGCTTGAAGCCGACGACGCGCGGGATGAGCATGGAGACCGGCTGGCCGAGCATCGCGGCCTCGGCCTCGATGCCGCCGACGCCCCAGCCCAGCACACCGAGGCCGTTGACCATGGTGGTGTGCGAGTCGGTGCCGACGAGGGTGTCGGGGTAGGCCTGGCCACCCCGGACCATGACCGTGCGGGCCAGGTGCTCGATGTTGACCTGGTGGACGATGCCGGTGCCCGGGGGGACGACCTTGAACTCGTCGAAGGCGGTCTGGCCCCAGCGCAGGAACTGGTAGCGCTCCTTGTTGCGGCCGTACTCCAGCTCGACGTTCTGCGCGAACGCGTCGTTGGTGCCGAACTTGTCGGCGATGACGGAGTGGTCGATGACCAGCTCGGCCGGGGCCAGCGGGTTGATCTTCGCCGGGTCCCCGCCGAGCTCCTTGACGGCCTCACGCATGGTGGCGAGGTCGACGACACAGGGGACACCCGTGAAGTCCTGCATGATCACGCGGGCCGGCGTGAACTGGATCTCCTGGCTGGGCTGGGCCTGCGAGTCCCATCCGCCCAGCGCCCGGATGTGGTCGGCGGTGATGTTCGCGCCGTCCTCGGTGCGGAGCAGGTTCTCCAGCAGCACCTTCAGGCTGTAAGGGAGGCGCGCGGAGCCCTCGACCTTGTCCAGCTTGAAGATCTCGTACGACTCGTCGCCCACGCGCAGCGTGCTGCGGGCGTCGAAGCTGTTCGCCGACACGACAGTCTCCTTCTTCAATGTGCGCGTTCAACCGCGCCGCGCCTCATGTGCGGCCGGCGCCGCCTGCGGCCCCCACCATCCGCTAAGGTAAGGGTTAGTTAGGTAACCCTTACCGAGCGACGGCTGCGGTGCGCTTCGGCAGATATCTCGATGTCGAGATAACTCTAGTACATCGCCGCCGTGCGGTCATGCCCGGGCGTCCGTGACCGCCAGATCGCGGACGCCGCCGCGGCCCTGTTGCGGCGGGCCCACGACGGCCCCGCCCCGAAGAAAGGCCCTGCGGCCAAGCGGTCCCAGCGCGTCGCCGCACGAACCCGGGCCACAACCCCTGACCGGCCGATCCCCGATCCGCCCGCCACTGACGGCATGCCGGCGGACGACGCGGACACCGAGCTGGCCGAGGTCATCCCGCTGGGCCTGTTCGACCCGCTCGCGAACCCCTGGAGGCGCCCGTGACCATCTCCGAACCGGCAACCCGGCACGGCGCCGTTCTGCAGGAGGCCGACGCCAGGGCCAACCGGCAGTTGACCACCCTGGAGGGGTGGCGGAGGTTCGCCGCAGGACCACCCCAGCCCGTGGTCATGCTGCCTGCGGACCAGTTGCGACGGCTGTCGCCGGTTGAGCGAGCGCTCTACCCTGAGTTCCGCAGTTAGCAGTGCCGACTAGGACACGAATATGTGGGTTGACCTGCGAAAATGCCTGTGAGCACGCCGAGATGGCGTGTCACTAG
>NZ_JBHVCT010000117.1:0-15347 GCF_042803195.1 Streptomyces sp. NPDC057428 | reverse complement strand
GGTGGGCCGCTGCGCGGCCCACCCACCCCCGGAGCTGCGCACCGGGGGTGACGCTCCGTCCGCTGCGCTCCCGGAGCTGCGGGCTCATACCCGCCGGCCCCGGGTTCCGCTTCGCTCCAACCCGGGGCCGGCGGGTCCGCTGCACTCCCCCGCCTCAACGGTCCTTCCGGCTGCGCCTCCAGAACCTTGGGGCCCGCTGACGCGGGCGGGCTGGCTACAAGGGTGGTGGTCGCTCGTTCGTGCGGGTTCCAGTGTAGCGCGCGCATCGGGTTGATGCAGCATGTACCGTTGGCGGAAACGTGGGACACCCACAACTTCAATGCACCGACCTAGGAGACGCATGGCCGTGGATAGAGAAGAATCTGCTTCATTCTGTCACCCGGCGTGGGACGTGATCGTCCCGGCGCGCGCCGACTATCTGGCATCTGTTTCACCTCACTATGACGAGGTCTTCTGGGATGTCGCGCAGCGCGTCAAGCGTGCTGGCAGTCTCGGTAAGACAGACATCGCGGCCCTGGTCGTATGGAAACGGCTCTCCGCACAGACGCGTTGGGTAACGGCTCTCATGTCGCTGCCCGACAGCCAGGTACGAGCCATCACCGAGCAGGCCGTCGCGGCGGTCCAGGACTGCGGTCTCTCTCGCGGCGAGGCAGCTCGGGCAGGGCGCGGTGCCATCTCGGAACTGCCTGGGTTCGTCAAGGGTGACGCTCTCGCGTCGGCCATCCTGACCTCGGCAACTCCCACCCGGATGGCCGTCTACGACCAGCGTGTCCAGCGCGCCATCGACTTCCTCGGGCTCACACTCACGGACCGATTGGGCCGCTATGGCCGCTACATGGACATCCTCGACAGCCTCCTCAAACACAGCGGAGGGCGCGCAGCCGGTTGGACCGCGCGCGATGTCGACACTGCCTTGTATTGAGCTGGAAAGAATCCTGCGTAAAGGTCAGAAATGCAAGTCGGCTTTTGAATAGATAGATGGTGGGTGCCGGAAGTGCAGAGGATTATTCTCAAGGAACATCAGATCGATCAGAAGTCGGCGTTTCGCAAGTGGGTGGGATTCCCTGCAAGGTCATCGGTGCCGCCGCAGGGCGCCCGGGGCACGATCGTGTCAGCGACCGGCTCGGGCAAGACGATCACAGCCGGCGCATGCGCGCTGGAGAGCTTCGCGGACGGCCGGATCCTCGTCACCGTCCCGACCCTGGACCTGCTCGCCCAGACCGCCCAGGCATGGCGCCTGGTGGGCCACCGGGCCCCGATGGTGGCCGTGTGCTCGCTGGAGAACGACACGGTGCTGAACGAGCTGGGGGTACGCACCACGACCAACCCGATCCAGCTCGCCCTGTGGGCCGGGTCCGGGCCGGTCGTCGTGTTCGCCACGTACGCCTCTCTCGTGGACCGCGAGGACAACGACGCACCAGTGGGCCAGCGGAAGGTGCGTGGGCCGCTGGAGGCCGCTCTAGCGGGCGGGGAGCGGCTCTACGGGCAGCGCATGGACGGCTTCGACCTCGCGATCGTGGACGAGGCCCACGGAACCGCCGGTGATCTGGGCCGTCCGTGGGCGGCGATCCACGACAACGCCCGGATCCCGGCCGACTTCCGGCTCTACCTCACCGCCACGCCGCGCATCCTCGCCGCGGCCCGGCCGCAGAAGGGCGCGGACGGCCAGGAGGCGGAGATCGCGACCATGGCCGACGACCCGGAGGGCACCTACGGCCCCTGGCTCGCAGAGCTCGGTCTGAGCGAGGCCATCGAGCGCGAAATCCTCGCCGGATTCGAGATCGACGTGCTGGAGATTCGCGATCCCTCGCCGGTTCTCGGGGAGTCGGAGGAGGCGCGGCGGGGCCGGCGCCTGGCCCTGTTGCAGACCGCACTTTTGGAGCACGCGGCGGCGTACAACCTGCGTACGGTCATGACGTTCCACCAGAAGGTCGAGGAAGCCCGCGCGTTCGCGGACAAACTCCCCGAGACCGCTGCCGACCTGTACGCCAACGACACCTCCGACGCCGACCTGGCCGCCGCCGACAAGCTCCCCGCATCCTCCATCGACGCGGAGTTCTACGAGCTGGAGGCCGACCGCCACGTACCCCCGGACCGGGTGTGGTCGGCGTGGCTGTGCGGCGACCACCTCGTAGCCGAACGCCGGGAAGCGCTGCGCCAGTTCGCCAACGGCATCGACGCCACCAACCGGCGCGTGCACCGGGCGTTCCTCGCGTCCGTGCGCGTGCTCGGAGAGGGCGTGGACATCACCGGCGAGCGGGGAGTCGACTCGATCTGCTTCGCGGACACCCGCGGCTCCCAGGTCGAGATCGTGCAGAACATCGGCCGGGCGCTCCGGCTCAACAGGGACGGCTCCACCAAGGTGGCCAGGATCATCGTGCCGGTCTTCCTGGAGCCCAACGAGGACCCCACCGACATGGTCGCCAGCGCCAGCTTCCGCCCCCTTGTAGCGGTCCTCCAGGGCCTCCGTAGTCATGATGAACGACTCGTCGAGCAGCTCGCTTCCCGCGCGCTCACGAGCGGCAAGCGCAAGGTCCACGTCCGGCGTGACGAGGACGGGCAGATCGTCGGGGCCGGCGGCGCGGGCGACGGCGAGGACCAGGAGGAGGACGACGACACACAGGCCGCCGCCGAAGCGGCCCTGCTCCACTTCTCCAGCCCGCGCGACGCGGCGACCATCGCGGCGTTCCTCCGGACCCGGGTCTACCGGCCGGAGTCGTTGGTGTGGCTGGAGGGCTACCAGGCCCTGATCCGCTGGCGAGCGGAGAACGAGATCACCGGCGTCCACGCCGTTCCCTACGACGTCGAGGTCGAGGTGGGGGTCACGAAGAACTTCCCGCTTGGCCGATGGGTCCATCAACAGCGCAAGGCGCTGCGGGCCGGGGAGCTGGAGGAGCGGCGCAAGACCCTGCTGGACGCCCCCGAGGCCGGAATGGTGTGGGAACCAGGCGAGGAAGCCTGGGAGAACAAGCTCGCCGCGCTCCGGTCCTACCGCCGGGCCATGGGACACCTCGCGCCGCGCCAGGACGCGGTATGGGGCGAGGGCGAAGCGATGGTGCCCATCGGGCAGCACATGGCGAACCTGCGCCGGAAGGGCGGCCTGGGCAAGGACGTGGATCGGGCCGCCGTGCGCGCGCAGCAGCTGGCCGCAGTCGATAAGGACTGGGACTGCCCGTGGCCGCTGGACTGGCAACGCCACTACCGCGTCCTCGCCGACCTCGCCGACACCGAGGCCGACGGGGTTGTGCCCGCCATCGAACCCGGGGTGCTGTTCGAAGGCGACGACCTGGGGAAATGGCTCCAGCGCCAGAAGCAGCCGGTGACCTGGGCGCAGCTGTCGGGCGAGCAGCAGGAACGGCTCTCGAAGCTGGGCATGCAGCCCGACCAGGCGCCGTCCCCCGCCCCGGCGGCGGCGCGTGCGACGAAGAGTCCGAGCAAGGCTCAGCAGGCGTTCCAACGGGGCCTGACGGCCCTTGCGCAGTGGGTGGAGCGGGAAGGCGTGGGCCGACCGGTACCCCGGAAGGCGATGGAGACCTTGCCCGACGGAAGCGAGACCAAGCTCGGCATCTGGTACAGCAACATCAAGTCCAGGCGGAACAAGCTCACCGCCGAACAACTCGACGCACTACGCAAGCTCGGGGTGGAGTGGGCCGTGTAGCGTCCGGTGCTGGTTTCCATAGCAGGTCGCTTCCGCATCGGCACACATCACCCTCGGAGAGCATGTGCACATGAGAGAAGTACGCAAGAGAGTCATGGCCGTATCCGGAATGCTGGCGGCTGTCGTCCAGGCAGGGCCCCGGCAAAGTCGTTGATCACGCGGCCAGGAAGAGGTTGATGGGGCGGTCGGTGTCGCGGGCGTGATGTCGTAGGGCGGCGGCGATGTTCTGGTGGCCGTGGAGGCGGAGGAGGGTGATCGCGGTGTTGCGGACGCCGGCCATGACGCGGGTTGCGTTGCCGGTGCGGACCTGGGAGCGGTCCTCGTCGAAAGTGACGTCGCGGACCCAGTGCAGGCGGTTCTCGATCTCCCCGTGCGACTGCACCCATGTGGCCAGGACTTCCGGGGGTGCGGTGCGGGTGTCCGCGCTGGTGATCAGGTAGACGATCTCGACCGTCCGCCTGCCCTTCCTGGTGACGGTGCGCCGCAGTTGGGCGACTTGCGCGGCCCCGGTGAAGGTGATCCAGGCGGGGACATCGGCGACCTTGATCGTGCGGGTGGCGCGGCGCCCGTGCCCGCGTTCCGTCCTGGTGGAGGCGGGTATCCGGTCCCAGGGCAGCGCCTTGAGCTGTGCATACAAAGACTTCTGATTGGCCTTCACCGTCAGGACATAATCGGCGCGGGCCTGTGTCACCAGCGCCGCGGTGTCGTGCTGGGTGTGCAGCGCGTCCATCGTGACCACCGCTCCGTCCAGATCAAGGATCTCCAGCAACTCCCGGGCCGCGGGGATCTCATTGCTCTTCTCGCTCACGGCCACCTGGCCGAGCACCGCCCCTGACCCGTGTGCGAGCGCGGCGACCAGGTGCGGGGCCGAGGCACCACCACTGCGTGCGCCCCTCACGGTCTTGCCGTCGATCGCGATCACTCGCCGGCCCGCGACCAGCGCGGTCCGCGTCGCGGCCCAGGCCCCCAGGACGGCATCGAGACGGTCCGCGTCCAGTCTCGCGAACAGGCGACGCAGCGTCGACTCGTCCACCGAATCCCGCTCCAGACCCAGCCGCGTCATGGCCACCGCCCCCGCGTCCCGGGCCCACTCCCCGATCGCCGTGAAACCGCGTGCCCCCGCCATGACCGCGCACACCGCGACCGCGATCAGAGCGCCCACCGCATGACGGACCCCGCGCCGCCGACGCGGATCGGGTATCCGGCCGAGCAGGTCAACGAGGAGCTCGTGATCCGGGACGGACGTGCGAACAGGTGCACAGATGCGGGACGATGGCATGGCGCGGGCGTTGTTCCCTGGTCGGACAGAAGGCGTAGGAACCTCCATCCAACCGGACCGGAACGCGCCCGCGCACCTCACTCACCCGAAAAACCCCACGTCACAGGGCTGCCAGACGACTTTGCCGGAGCCCTGGACGTCCAGGACGGCTTCGAGTTCCCGGCAGGAGTGGGCTCTCGGTGATACCCCAGATCCAGAGGGCGTGTTCGGGTGGCCGGACACGGGTCGCCCTCCGCGTTCCCGTCGTACTGATAACTCTCGTCGCCGGCGCGGTGGGAACCGCCTCCTGTGGCCAGGGCGGCCCCGGCGTGGCATCGCCACCAGCGCCGAGGACAGTGGCACCTCGTCCCGAGCCGTCCGCAACACAGACTCTGCCGCAGACCTCCGATCTGCCCAAGCATGCGGTGACCAGCGACAAGAAACCCATGCTCAGCCCGGGCAGGACGATGGCCACGGGATACACCGGGAGTATTTTCCTCACCGGGCTGGCAGACAACTGGAATGTCCGACTCGAAAAGCCCGTCGAGCAGGAGATGCCCGACGGGAAAATGAGGACGTACGTTCACGGGCGCGGCAAGAACGGGATGACCGTGTCGGCCGGTTACGCCGATCACAGGAACATGCCCTCCCTGCTGTGCGACGCGGGTACGAAGGAACCAGGCGATTTCGAGTTCCTGGCTTCCTGCACAGGTCTCGACGTCGCCGGGATCGACCATGCCAAGGCGTCCTCGTGGCTCGACCGGGCGAAGAAGGAGACCGACTCCCTGTACGAGAAGCAGGTGACCAGGACGGGGATCGAACAGGAGTACGTTGTCAGCGGGGTGCTGGTTTCGGGCCCGGTGAGGATGGTTCTGCACCGCACATACGGGAGGTACTCGCTGAGGATCCTCGGAGGCGCAGCGGTGTAGAGGCATCAGCAGGATTTTGGGGTCAAGGCCCCTCGTCCACCTCGCATGTGGAGTGGGCAGCGCAGGATCCGGAGCGGGCGGCGGAGCGCGCGGCGCAGCTCACCGTGATCGGCCCGGACTGGAACTGCCCCTGGCCGCTGGACTGACAGCGCCACCACCGCGTCCTCGCCGACCTCGCCGATGCCGACGGCCAGCTGCCCGGCGTCCTCATGGACGGCGACGACATCGGACTGTGACTGGAGCAGCGGAAGGCCGGGCACCTGGGCGCGGCTCCTGCCCGAGCAGCAGGAGTGGCTGTCCGTGCTGGGCATCAAGCCCGCCCAGTCGCCGTCTCCTGCCCCTGCGGGCGGGCTTGCGACGAAGAAGCCCCGAGCAAGGCGCAGCAGGCGTTCCAGTGCGGGCTGACGGCACTCGCGCAGTGGGTGCACGCACAGCCCTGGCATGTACCTCAGCACTCCGCTCGTTGCCCTGTTGCGTACCCAAAGACGCCCACGCAGCACTGACAATCGGCGGGTCGAATCGGGGCGCTCTGCTCTCGGTCCGTCACCGTCTCTGTCTCCCGTTCTGCGGCTATAGCCCAGGTTCGCCCATCGTGTGCCCTGTACGGCGGATCTCGATCGCGGGTGGCCGCGTCTGTGGGAGGTATGGCAGCTCAGACACGGCAGCTGTAAGTCTTGATCGTCTGGCTCCGGTCATGTGGTCGCTGCCGCGGTGATGTTGTTCCATCGGCGGTGGGCTTCGGCGGCCCGGTGCCGGTGGTGACGGCGCCAGGCGGACCAGTGCAGGACGTGCTCGAGGTCGCGGCGGGGCGTGGGGAGTGCGGTGATCCGCAGGACGGCCAGGAGTTCGCGGCCGCCGGCCGGGGCGAGTTGAAGGCCGTGTTCGGTTGCGTCGACGGTGCGGGTGGCAGCGTGGGTGACGGCGAGTACGGCCGCGGCAAACAGGCTGATCAGGCTCCAGCGCATCCAGGAGTTCCAGCAGGTCACCTGACCCTGGTCGAGTCCGGCCAGGCCCTTCGCGCCTTGGAAATCCTCTTCGGTCTTCCAGCGGGTGCAGACGATGTTCACGAGGACCGCGAGGCTGACGGGGGTGGTGGAGTGGCAGCGGTAGAAGGACAGTTCGCGGGTGTAGCGGTGGCGGCGCACGACGAGGAAGGAGTGTCCGGCCTCGGTGCGGTCCGCGGGGGTGCCGTCGGCCAGGACGTCGATCAGGGCCCAGTCGTAGTGGCGGTCGCCCTTGGTGCCGTCGCCCGTGCGCCGTCGCATCCAGGCCCTGGCCGGCACCTTCGCCGCCAGTTCGGTCGCGGTGAAGCGGCCCACGGCAGTGTTCGCGCGATGGTCGGCCCTGACCGCCAGGGCGTAGTCGAAGCCCAGCGTGCGGGCGGTGCGGCGCAGCTCCAGGCTGCCGTAGACCTCGTCGCCGGTGAACCAGCGGGCGGGAAGGCCGAGCCCGCGGGCGCGGTGCAGCATGGCGGCGGCCTGTTGGGGCTTGGTGGCGAAGGGTGACCTCGTCGGGTACGTGCCGCAGCAGCCGGCGCTCCTCGTCCTCGGCCCAGGCGGCGGGCAGGTAGAGCTCGCGGTCGATGAGTGCGTGCCCGCGTGGCGAGGCGTAGGTGAGATGGACGGCGACCTGGCACAGGCCCACCCCGCCCAGGGCGCCGGAGTACTGGTGGGAGGCTCCCACGCAGTCCGTGGAAGACTTCTCGTCGCCCGTCTCGTCGACGATCAAAACCGCTTCCGTGTCGGCGAGTTCGGCCGCGACCCATTCGGCGAGACTGTCGCGGGCCAGGTCATGGTTCCAGGCGCCGCGCGAGAGGAAGTGCTGCAGGCGGTGTGGCCCGTCGTGCCCGAGCGCTTCGGCGAGGGTCCAGCAGTTGCGTCGCTCCAGCTCCATCAGCATGCCCTGCGTCATCGCCCGGCCCAGCATCCGCGAGTCCCGGCGCGGGAAGCAGGCAGCCACCGCCGCCATCAGCAACCCGAACGCCGCCGTCCAGGCCCGCTCGGCTATCGTGGCCTCCACGGCCACCTGGTTCTTGATCGTCTTCACACACATCAATGATCACGGTGGCCGTTCCCATGCCCGCAACCGCCCCCACTCTGACCTGCACGGACACCTCGACGATCAAGACTTACAGCTGCCGTGACTGTGAGCGGTGAGGTCGCCCCTCTGTAATCAACGCACAGAAGGGAACGGCGCTTCGCCTGTGTGACGCCGCGCTCGACCTTTGCTCGTGCCGCGCGGTGCTGGTCTGCCGCAAGATCAGCCCACACGTTGCCAGGGAGCCCGCCCGGCTTCCTGGCTGGCGACATCCCCCTTGGCCCCGCTGACGCCCAAGCAGGAGCGCGGCGAGCTCATCCGCGCGAACCGGCCCACACACGCTCAATTCGCCAAATGGAATGCTCAGTCACACCGGGGCTCGCACGCTCTTCGGCGTGCTCCGTCTACAGGTCGAACTCGATGTGTTCGATGTCCGTGAACCGGACCTCGTCCAGGCCCCCGGCGCGGCGTCCGCCGTCCTGGAAGTAGACCTCCTTGAGCGCTTCGGCCGCGATCTCCTGGAGCTGGGCGTCGCTGGCGCCGGCCTCTTGGGCCTCGAAGAGGCGCGCGGCGTAGAGCGGGGGCAGGGCGACGGTCAGGTGCCGGATGCGGTCCTGGTCCGTCGAGCCGATCGGGGCGGTGTATCCCATGCGGGCGCGGGTGTCGATGACGATGCCGCCCGTGCTCGCCGCCTTCTGCTTGGCTTTGGCCCGGATCTGCGGCTGCCACCGCTTCTTCACCTCGCGCTCCAGGCGCGCGGCGAGGTCGGGGCGGGGCTTCTTGATCTGGTCCTTCACGTACCGCTCGACGGTGCGCTGGGAGATGCGCAGCATCTGGGCGACCGCCTTGGTGCCGCCCATCTGCTTGACCAGGTAGCGCATCTGCGGGCCCGCGGTCTTTGGTGCCGGGCGGGTGAACGCCTTCTGCACCGCCTTCTCCAGGCCGTCCCCGATCAGGCTCATCGTGGCCTTCTCCTACTCTCCGTTGTCGACGTCGGTGACGGTGCCGTCCTTGATGGACCGGGCGAGGTTGAGCTCCGGGGCGTTGAACCGCTCGCGGACTTCCTCGCCCCACAGGACGGACTGGGTGCCCTCGTGCTTGACCAGGCCGGGGTTGATGCCGAGCTTGAAGCCGCCGGGCAGCGGCTTGCCCTCCCGGTAGGGCAGAAAGTCCAGCGGCGAGGGCCCGTCGGCGGCGTAGACGACGCAGTCGGACAGGATTGCGATCGGGTACTGTCCGGTGAACGCCGCGTGCTTGACGATCTTGCGGTGCAGGTTGATCCGGGTGCGGGAGATGACCGCCGCCCGGATGTCCGGCCGCCACGTCGGGCGCTCCAGGGCCCGCCACCGCTCGCCCGGCCGCCAGCCCTCCCCGCGAGGGCGTTCGCGCAGCTTGCCCAGGCCACCCTTGACCGTCGCCTTGATCGCCGAGACGACGATTCCCAGCTCCGGGTCGCGCTCCTTGTAGCCGTCCATCGCCGTGAGGAAGTCCTCCGGCGACAGGTCGGCGTCGACGCCGAGGTCGGCCATCGTGGCGAGGTAGGCGTCACGCAGCCGCTGGTACCAGCTGTCCAGGTAGCGGCCGTTGTCGTACCGGACCCACGCCTCGGCCGGCGTCACGTCGTAGCCGAGCTCCTGGGCGTAGGCGACGGTCGGTGTCGCGTACCAGGCCGGGCCCGTCGGGCGGTCGCCCTTCGGCGTGAACGGGCAAGGCAGCAGGCTGCCGTCCAGCTCCACCCACTCCTTGCCGACCTTCACGCGGGACAGGTCGACGTGGGACAGGTCGACCAGCCACGAGCCGGGCAGCTTCGGGTCGAACACCGGGTTCTTGACGTGCGTCGGCTCACCGAGACCGACGTTCAGCCCGTTCGCGCCGGCGGCGAAGGCCATGTTCACGTCCAGGCCGACCAGGTAGCGCAGGGTGCACTCGGCATCGGTCATCGGCCGCGCCCAGTCGTACGCCTCCTCGAACAGCTTCTCCGCCGGACCGCGCACATGGAAGCGCGGCAGATCCTTGAGCAGCGGGTGTCCGTCGGGGGCCTCGCACGGCGCGCAGTCCACCGGGTCCGTGCCCAGCGACCCGGGTGTCTTGGTCTCGGCCTGCCGCAGGACGCCGGTTTCCTCGTCCCGCACGGCGTGGGTCGGCGGGTGCAGCGCGGTCATCAGCTCCAGGCCGGTAACGGCAGTGGAGCCGCGCGGCGTCATCACCCTCGACGCGTACACGCCCAGGACACGGGCGAGCTCCGCCGGCGGAAGCTGCGCGGCGTCGCCCCAGAACCGGGGATCCAGCGCGTTCCATGACGGGATGCACAGCTGCACGCACTGGCGGTCCGAGCCCTTGGCCGGACGGTAGATCCGCGCCCACGGCCCGAACCCGCGCTTCGTCAGCTTCCACTCCGCGCGCACCAGCTGCTTGATGACCTTGTGGCCCTCCGGGATCCGCCCGGCGCGCTTTTCCTTCTCCGTGAACGCGACGGGCAGGCCGTAGCGCTCCAGGGCGGCCGCGGTGAGTACGAGCAGCGGGTCGGCCGGCCGTCCCGGGCCGGACAGCTTCGGCTGCCCGAGCTTGGCCTCCTTGAGCGTCCAGTCGACCAGGGACGGCAGGGACTTGGCGGGCACGTCCAGGACCAGGCCGCCGACGCAGTACGCCACAGCCTTCCCGTCCTCGATGTCCACGACCGCCAGCGGCCCGTTCTCGAACCGCGGGTCGCTTCCACCCGCCGGGGTTCCAGCCTGGGCCGCCGCCTTCGCACCCGGGCCGCGCGATGTTGACGACGTCGGCCTGGTGGTGCGCGCCGGACGCGTCGCGGCCGCCGGAGCAGCGGCGACGGGAGTAGAGGCAGGAGCAGGGGTGTTCTTGGCTGCAGTCATGTCCCCGGCCTCGGGTGCTGGTCCGGTGGACAGGGGCTGCGCTTCGGCCGGGGGTGCGGTGGTGAACATGGCTGGCACCGCGGCGTCCTGAACGGGCGCGGCCGCGTCGGCGGGGTAGAGCTCCGCGAGCTTGTCCAGCAGCCGGGCGTAGGCGTCGCGCTCCGGCGGGCGGGGCTCGGTCTTGCCGGCCTCCCAGCCGGACACCGTGGCCCGGCGCACCTTCAACGCGGTGGCCACCTCGTCGATCGTCAGGCCGTGCGCGGCACGCAGCCGCTTGCGCTCCGTCGGTGGCGGCAGCGTGGCGCGAGACGCGAGCAGTGCGTCGACCGCGTCGAACAACTCGGACATGAAACACCTCCTGACCAACACCCTACCCCGCAAAACGTACAATGTGCGTACGTTTGACGTACGGAACGCGTATGAACTTCGTTGGTGAGGCGGAAGCCGAGCGGCGCGGTTGTCCTATGACGTCGAACCTTGAGCGCGTGCCATCGAAGTTTGAGCGGCCAGCGGGTGGCTCGCGAGCAGGCGTCAGTCCAGGCTTGCCATGAACCCGCCGTGGGCGGCGCCGGAGCCGAGCAAGTGGGCCCAATCGAGCACCTCGGGCAGTTCGTCGAGTGCCAGGACGACGGCGCCACCGGCTCGTTCTGCATCCGCGCACCAGTCGCCCATATCGCCAGCCTCGGCGCCCCCGTCGGCTGTGTCGATGACCGGGGCCGCGAGGGCAGGGACGATGAGCCCAGCCTCGCCGGGCCCGTCTACGACACACAGGGTGAGTTTGGGGACGATGTTCCGAGGCCAACCAGTCCCGCCCCCGTGGCATAGGCGGCGCCGCGGAGTGCGCTGGAGAGCAGGACATGGCGTCGACGGAGAAGCCAATGCTGTGCACGGCGAACCCGCCGGACAAGGGCTGAGATAAGGGCTTGCAGATCATTAACACGTTGTTTTGATCTTGCTGTCCTCGCCGGTCTGTGCCTTGACCCGGTCCTGAAGGGCGGCGAGGGCCGTGGGTGGGGTTGTCGCCGGTGGGATGGTGATGCCGTGTGCCTCGAGCAGTCGCCGGTTCTTCAGGAGGGTGCGGTGCATCGGACGCGACCAGCACCGCACCCGCTCCAGCCGCCTCGAACGCCTCGCCTACCGACTCACAGCCTGACCCCCGAATTGCGCAGCAGAGTCCGAGCGTCCAGGCGAACCGACAGGTTCGGTAACACCACGGACGCCGCCCACCGAGACATCAAGATCATTTCCTCACTCCGAACGACCGGCTGGGGGAGGTGGAGGATGCTTTCTCCCAGGAGGCATCGAATGCGGGGCCCGCCGCGGTGGCATCGCCTCCTGGCGGGCGTGCGGGTCGACAACTCGAGGGCCGGCGGGATTGGTCCGGTTTTCGTGCGAGTCAACGAGTTCTATGCAGGACGTTCTCCCCCGTCCTTCGCGACTCTAAGGCTGTGCGGACGAGCGCCATCCGCGGACCGTGGTGATCTTGCCGAGGGAGACGGCTGGCCAATGGTCCGCCACAGCGGGGGAGAGGTCGACAACTTCGTCCACGCTGTCGGTATCGACGGCGGCTGCAGAGCATCTGCGGCATGCGAGTACCCGCTGTCAGCCGAACTCTGGACGACGGATCCAGCGCTCCCTCAATCCGGCACCCAGCTGAGCGTATCGACTACGAAGTCGGGCAGTCAGTCCGAACTGGCGACAGTGAAGTAGCGGCAGCCCAGCTCGGCGGCATTGCCCGCTGGGCACAGGAGACTCTCAACTGACCGCCGAACTGCCCTGTCCACGACGACATGAAGCCGCAATGATGCCTGACCCGGCACCTGGCACAGGTACGTGCGGGCAGCGGACTTGGGACATGCCGGTCAAGCAGGACACCGGCCCTCGGCTATCACGCCGTGATAGGTGCGGCACTGCGGTCACGCGTCCGTGCGCCTCTTGCTCGGAGCGTTATCACGGCGTGATAGCCCGTCACATCAAAAAGTAGTCATAGCTAACGCGTGGCGTACCCGGTTGACCTTTCGCGTTAGTAGAGTGACGAACTATGACGTCACCAGAACCCAGCGGCGACCGCGAGAAGGTCGTCTCGAAGCTGCCCTCCTGGCTCCGCCAGGAACTCAAGATCCGCGCAGTTCAGCACAGCGTCGACATGCAGGACGCTGTCGAAGCAGGCATCGCAGCGTGGCGCGGACTCGGATCCAACCTCAGCACCGTGGACACGAGTGGTGCGGAGTCCTTCGCCACATTCCTGCCCGCCGAACTGTGGTCGGGCTTCCGCGCAGACTGCAAACACCGAGGCGTGTCCCTCATCCAGGGCCTCGCGCAATCCGTGCAGATGTGGCTCGACATCAACCCCGCCCCAGCAGTGAAGCGGCCGGAGATCGTCCGACGCTTCATCGTCTGCAACCAGAAGGGCGGGGTCGGGAAGACTGCAATCACCGCCGGCACGGGAGAAGCTCTCGCTGAGTCCCCGACCATGCTCGTACCGGTACGGGTGTCCAAGCACTTCGCCGCCCTCCTGAACGAGGACAAGACCGGGGGACAGGACCCCCTCGCCCTTGAGGACCTGCCCGGGCTCGGTCAGCGCGTTCTCCTCGTCGACTTCGACCCCCAAGGACACCTCACCCGACAGCTAGGCCAAGAACCCCTCGCCATGGACGGTGACTCCCTCACTAACCACATGGCCGGCGACGGCAAGGGCGACCTGCGCGAACTCATCGTCCCCATCGAGGACGACCGGTTCGGTGACCGCCTGCACCTCCTGCCCGCATGCACCGACGCCTTCCTCCTCGATGTGCGTCTCGCATCGGTGCGCGCACGCGAAGCCTCCCTGGAACGCGCGCTCGCGCCCATCGAAGCCGACTACGACGTGATTCTCGTCGACTGCCCACCCAGCCTCGGCCTCAGCATGGACGCCGCCACCTACTACGGAAGGCGCCGCCCGCAGGAGTCCCCAGGAAACTCCGGCGCCCTCATCGTGGTCCAGGCCGAGGACAGCAGCGCCGACGCCTACGGACTCCTCACGTCCCAGATCGAAGACATGCGCGACGACCTCGCACTCGACGTCGACTACCTCGGACTCGTCGTCAACCACTACGACGCCCGCCGCGGCTACATCGCCACCTCATCCCTCCAGTCCTGGATGGACATAAAGGATCCACGCGTAGTCGGCGTCATCGGAGACCTCAAAGAACATAAGGAGGCCGTCCGCGCCAAGCGGCCCCTCCTCGCCTACGCCCCCCGCTGCGACCAGTCCGTCGCACTGCGCGCCCTCGCCCGGGGGATCAGCAAGTGAGCAAGGCCAAAAACCTCGGCGCCGGAGCCTCCTTCGCACAGGCCCGCCCCATCAGCCAGCGACGCGTCGCAATCGGCGCCGCCACCGGAGCACCCACCGACGGAGTCCCCGACCCCACCGAACTCCCCCTCGCGGTCATCAGCCAGAACCCCGACAACCCTCGAGACGAGCTACGCAACCTCGACGGCCTGGCAGACAGCATCCGAGAAATCGGGCTAATCAACGCCATCACAATCGCCAGCGTCGAGGCCTACCTCTCCGAACGCCCGGACCGAGCCGACGACATCGACGAAGGCACCCGATTCATCGTCATCGACGGCCACCGACGCCTCGCGGCCGCCCGACTCGCCGGTGCTCCGAAGATCCGAGTCAGCGTCGACAACGCCCTCGTCTCCACGGACGAGTCGCTCCTCGAGGCAGCCTTCGTCGCCAACGTCCATCGCGACGACATGAACCCGCTCGAGCAAGCCCAGGCACTACGCAAGCTCGTCGAGTTCTACGGTTCACAGAACAAGGCAGCCAAGCGACTGGGTATTGGCCAGTCGACCATCTCGTCAAAGCTGTCGATCCTCGATCTTGACCCCGAGCTTCAGGCAGACCTCGTCGCCGGACGTCGAAAGATCGAGCACGTAAGGAACTTGGCCAAACTGACCCCGGAGGAACAGCGGGATAAGGCAGACGCCCGAGCAGCTGCATCAGCCGAACCGAAGTCCTCGAACTCGCCCAGTGGGGGAGCGGTTCAGGAGGTTGCCCCCGCGGAGCCAGTGGCATCGCCTCCTGCCCCGGTCACGCCGCTGCAGCAGCCAGAGCTATCACGCCGTGATAACTCCGCAGCCGCGGCACCGGCAGAGCATGCCCCCGAAGAGTTGCCTGCACAGCGCGCTGAGGCCGGCAGCCAGCAGCCGGATGTCACGGAGCTCGCACCGGGGGAGTCGGGCTTTGCACCGCTCAGTCGCGTGACCAAGATGCCCTGGCACGACGGTGACGCCGTGGCGGATCTCGTGCTGAAGAAGATGGACTCCAAGCAGCAACAGGTTGTTCTTTCGCGGCTTCTCACCGTGCACAGCGGGGCGGCCAGCAACTGACCGCAACCCGCTCAAATCAGCCATAAAGGGGTGAAAGTGGGATGCCTGGGCGTTGCCCCGCACCCTTCGGTGCGGGGCCGCCACGGGACTGCTGGAACGATGAAAAGGCGGCTGGCCCCGCGTCCTGCGTTCCGCGTAATTCGGCTGGTCTAGAGGGTCCGATGCGGCGAAGTGCCTGGTCAGCGGGTTCGGTGATGCTGCATGGGCCGAAAGTGACT
>NZ_JBHVCT010000116.1:0-15790 GCF_042803195.1 Streptomyces sp. NPDC057428 | reverse complement strand
CACGGTGTAGGAACCTCGATCTTCTCACCGGCAAAGTGCACCTGTCGCCATATCAGCTGCCACACACCCCGCACTACCTGCGGATTCGGGTCAGACGTACCGCTCCAGGATCGAGGACTCCGCCAGTCGGGAAAGCCCCTCGCGCACACTCCGTGCCCTGGCCTCGCCGACGCCGTCCACGGCCTGGAGGTCGTCCACGCTGGCGGCGAGCAGCTTCTGAAGGCCCCCGAAGTGCTCCACCAGCCGCTCGATGATGGTTCCGGGCAGGCGCGGCACCTTCGCGAGCAGCCGGTAGCCGCGTGGTGAGACCGCGGAGTCGAGCGTCTCGGGCGAGCCGCTGTAGCCCAGCGCCCGTGCCACCACGGGGAGTTCGAGCAGCTCGGTGTGCGTGAGGGTGTCCAGTTCGGCCACGGCCTCGGCGACCGTACGGGACCGCCTCGCGGTCGGCTCGGGCACGTAGTCCCGCACGACCAGCTCCCGCTCCGGCTCCACGCCGGCGATCAACTCGTCCAGCTGGAGCGAGAGAAGGCGTCCGTCGGTACCCAGCTCCACGACGTACTCGGCGATCTCGGTGGCGATCCGGCGCACCATTTCCAGCCGCTGCGAGACGGCCGTGACGTCCCGGACGGTCACCAGGTCCTCGATCTCCAGCGCGGAGAGGGTGCCCGCGACCTCGTCCAGCCGGAGCTTGTAGCGTTCCAGAGTGGCGAGGGCCTGGTTGGCGCGGGACAGGATCGCGGAGGACTCCTCCAGGACCCGGCGCTCCCCGTCGACGTACAGCGCGATCAGACGCATCGACTGGGAGACCGACACCACGGGGAACCCGCAGGCCTTGGAGACACGGTCCGCCGTGCGGTGGCGGGTGCCCGTCTCCTCGGTCGGGATCGAGGCGTCCGGGACCAGCTGGACGCCGGCCCGCAGGATCTTGGTCATGTCCTTGTCGAGGATCAGCGCGCCGTCCAGCTTGCACAGCTCGCGCAGGCGCGTCGCGGTGAACTCCACGTCGAGCACGAACCCACCGGTACACATGGATTCGACGGTTCTGTCCATGCCGAGAACGATCAGCCCGCCGGTGTTGCCGCGCAGGATGCGTTCCAGGCCGTCACGAAGGGCCATTCCGGGCGCGACCGCGCTCAAGGAGGCGCGCATCAGCGCTTCGTTCCCCGTGCCTTGGCCGGACTTTCCGGGCGTTGACGCCCGGTCGTTGGCTGCCACTGCACTCCTCCGGTCACAGGTTGCGGTGCCCTTGCGTCCCTCGTACCGTTCGTACGGACGGGCGAGACCAGGGCAAAGTCTACCGGCGTGCGCCGTCGTCCTGTGGTCCGTCCGGGCGAGACCGGCGCGGAAGCACTCGCAGAGCGTCTCCCATGTCGGCGACTTCCGTGACCTTCATGCCCGCGGGGACCTGCCCAGGGTCCCTCGGAACCAGGGCGTGCTTGAACCCCAGACGGTATGCCTCGGCCAGTCTGCGCTGGACGCCCGTCACCCTCCTGACCTCCCCGGCGAGCCCCACCTCACCGATCGCGACCAGGTTCTTCGGCAGCGGTGTGTCGCTCGCCGCGCTGGCCAGTGCCAGGGCGATCGCCAGGTCAGCGGCCGGCTCGGTGAGCTTCACGCCGCCCACCGTCGCGCTGTAGATGTCCCGCTTTCCGAGCGCGCTGATCCGGCCCCGCTGTTCCAGGACGGCCAGCATCATCGAGACCCTCGACGTCTCCAGACCCGAGGTCGTGCGCCGGGGTGACGGGATCTGCGAGTCGACCGTCAGTGCCTGTACCTCGGCGACCAGGGGGCGCTTGCCCTCCAGGGTGACCGTCAGGCAGGTACCCGGGACGGGCTCGTCGCGGCGGGTCAGGAAGAGTCCCGACGGATCGGCGAGACCGGTGATGCCCTCGTCGTGCAGCTCGAAACAGCCGACCTCGTCCGTGGCGCCGTACCTGTTCTTGACGCCGCGTACGAGCCGGAGGCGCGCGTGCCGGTCGCCCTCGAAGGACAGCACGACGTCGACGAGGTGTTCCAGGAGCCGCGGTCCGGCGATGGCGCCGTCCTTGGTGACATGGCCGACCAGCAGTGTCGACATGCCGCGATCCTTCGACGCCCTGATGAGCGCGCCGGCGACCTCGCGGACCTGTGCCATCCCGCCGGGCGCGCCGTCGATCTCCGGCGAGGCGACCGTCTGTACGGAGTCGAGGACGAGCAGGGAGGGCTTGACCGCGTCCAGATGCCCCAGGACGGCGGAGAGATCGGTCTCGGCGGCCAGGTAGAGGTGGTCGTTGATGGCCCGGATCCGGTCGGCCCTCATGCGCACCTGGCTGGCGGACTCCTCGGCCGTGACGTAGAGCGTGAGATGGTCCTCGCTGGCCGCCTTCGCCGCGACGTCCAGCAGGAGCGTCGACTTGCCGACGCCCGGCTCGCCCGCGAGCAGCACGACGGCGCCCGGCACGAGGCCGCCACCGAGCACCCGGTCCAGCTCACCGACGCCGGTGGAGCGGGCCGTGGCCTGGCGGCTGTCGACCTGGCCGATGGGCAGGGCCGCGGTGGAGACCCGGCCTGCCGCGGTCGTGCGGACGGCGGGGGCACCGCCGAACTCCTCGACCGTCCCCCAGGCCTGGCACTCCGGGCAGCGGCCGAGCCATTTGGCGGTCGTCCAGCCGCACTCGGTGCAGCGGTAGGACGGCCGGTCCTTCGCGGATTTCGTACGGGCAGCCATGACGTCACCGTATAGGTGAGGTCCGACAGCACCGGCCGTGGGAGCGGTAGGCGAACATGCGCCCGATGCGCCGATTCCGGTGGAATGCGGAATTCCCGTCCGCTTTGAAGGGAGAGCGTCACTCGTAAGGATTAAATGTCGCAAAGTGCAGTCAGGGGTTCGGCCTCGTCTGCCTACGGTCGCAAGGTGACGACCAGCAGGCTGGAGACCTCCGTACGCACCACCGGCGCACACCGGGCGCACCGACGCGCGGCGCACCCGTCGGCGGCTCGACCGTCCGCGCGGCACGAGCCGTACCTCGACGGCCTGTTCACCTACTGCCTCTCCGTCCTCTGCGACCACGAGGCGGCGACCGACGCCCTGGGGCTCGTCCTGGCGATCGCCGAACGGCAGGACGGCCGGTGCCCCGAGGCAGAGGAGGAACGTAAATCCTGGCTGTACGCCCTGGCCAGGTGGACATGCCTGCGTGCGCTCACCGAGCAGCGCCGTGGCCGGCAGGCCCACCGCCGGCAGTCCGTCCCCGCCCCGCCGCCGACCGTCACGCACGCCTCCCCGGAGGATGCCGCGGGTCCGGGCCGTCCCGCGGAGTCCCCGGCGTCCGAGGCGCGCAGGCGCGAACTCGCGCAGCTGGCCTGGCCGGAGGCGGCGGGCACCACCCCCGAGCAGCGCGAGGCGCTGGAGCTCGCCGTGCGCCACGGGCTGACCTCGCGAGCCGTCGCCGCGGTCCTCGGTCTGGACGTCGGCAGCGCCCGGGAACTCCTGGCCGGAGCCGCCTGCGAGGTGGAGCGCACCCGCGCCGCACTCGCCGTCGTGGAGAAGGGGGACTGTCCCGCCGTGGCCAGGCTCACCGGCACGCACCAGGTGCTGCTCTCGACGGTCCTGCGCAGAGAGCTCGTCCGGCACGTCGATGACTGCCCCCGCTGCCGCCGGGCGGCCGAGCGGGCGGGTGCGGCCGGGCCCTGGCCCGGGACGGCGGTCGGCCCAGTCGCGTCGCTGCCGGTCGTCGAGGCACCCCGCCCCTCCGTCCGCGTCGCCCTGGCTCACGCCCGGCGCTCCAGGTCCGGCGCTCCGCGCTTCGGCAGGACGGGCTTCCCGCTGGACCCGAAGGACCATGCCGCCCGCCGGGACCGGCTGCGCGCCCGGGTCGTGACGACGACGGTGGTCGCGACGGTCGTCGCCGCGCCGGTGATCGCCCTGTGGGCCGCCTACCGGGGCGCTCCGCTCACGGGGGAAGGGCGTGACACACCGGTCACCGCGACGGACGTCGACGTGGAACCGGGTCCCGGCGACGACGAGTACGACCACTACGAGAACGCGGGCAACGCCCGGCCCGAGGCGGACGACAGCTTCACGGACGGCGCCCGCAGGCCGGACGTGTCCGCCGAGGTCGTGAGCGTCGGGGCCTCCCCGGACGCCGCCGGCAGCCTCGCCGTCTCGGCCCGCTCGTCCGCCGGCCGTACGACGATCACCCTGACGGCGACCGGCACCCGCGCGGTGTCCTGGTCGGCGCGGACACAGGCCCCGTGGCTCCGCCTCAGCCGCTCGTCCGGCACGGTCGCGCCCGGCCGGAGCGTCACCCTCCAGGTCTTCGTCGTCCGGGCGGCCGAACCGCGGGGCCCCTGGGCCGCCCGTGTCGTCGTCGCACCCTCGGGGTCCGCCGTCGCGATCACCGGTTACGGCGCGGGCACCCCGCGTCCGGGGAGCCCGTCTCCCGGCATGTCATCCGAACCACCGGGCCCCACGCATTCGTCGCCGCCCCCGACGCCCGATCCGACCCCGGACCCGACGCAGTCGCCGGACCCGACGCCCACACCGACGCCCACGCCGGATCCGACCGAACCGACGCCGTCACCCACCGGCGAGCCGTCGCCGGCCGAGCCCTCGTCCGGTACGACGCCTCCGGACGAGCCCTCGGAACCGGCCGGCTGAGCCCGCACGCGGCGGCGGCCCGCGCGACGGCGGGACAGATCCACCCCCGCACGCGACGGCGGCCCGGTCCGCGGGGCGAGGAGCTCACACCGCACACGGGGCCGCCGTCGGAGCGGGCGGGAGCCGGGCCTTCTCAGACCGGGTCCGCCGGGTGCGGGGCCATCGGGAGCAGCGACGCCAGCCGCTGCTCGCACAGCTCGGCCAGCCGGTCGTACGCCTCCTTGCCCATCATCTCGGTGAGCTCGGGCCGGTAGGACACGTAGACCGGATCACCGGCACCGTGTGCGGAGGTCGCCGACGTGCACCACCAGTGCAGATCGTGACCGCCGGGGCCCCAGCCGCGGCGGTCGTACTCCCCGATCGAGATCTGGAGCACACGGGTGTCGTCGGGCCGCTCGATCCAGTCGTACGTCCGGCGCACCGGCAGCTGCCAGCACACGTCGGGCTTGGTCTCCAGCGGTTCCTTGCCCTCGCGCAGTGCCAGGATGTGCAGCGAGCAGCCCGCGCCGCCCTCGAATCCCGGCCTGTTCTGGAAGATGCAGGAGCCCTCCCAGCGCCTCGTCTGGCGCTCGCCGTCCTCGTCGACGCCGACCCAGCCGGTCTTCGCGCCGACGTCGTGGAACTGCCAGATCTCCGGTGTGAGCCGGGCGACGTGTCCGGCCACCCGCTTCTCGTCGTCCTCGTCGGAGAAGTGCGCGCCGAGCGTGCAGCAGCCGTCGTCGGCGCGGCCCGCCTGGATGCCCTGGCAGCCGCTGCCGAAGATGCAGTTCCACCTGGACGTCAGCCAGGTCAGGTCGCAGCGGTAGATCTGCTCGTCGTCGGTGGGATCGGGGAATTCGACCCAGGCCCGCGCGAAGTCGAGCTCCTTCTCGTCGGGCCCGCCCGGCCCTGTCTTTTCCGGCTGCGGCGTCTCCTGCTTCGGTCCGTGCTGCTTCTTCGTGGCTTTGTCCGGCTTCGCCTTTTTCGTCTTTGGCACGCGCCCAGAGTAAGCCGCAGTAGCGTTCCCGTATGAGACTCGGAGTCCTCGACGTGGGTTCGAACACGGTGCATCTGCTGGTGGTCGACGCGCACCCCGGTGCGCGACCGCAGCCCGCACATTCGCACAAGGCGGAGCTGCGGCTCGCCGAACTCCTCGACAGGGACGGGGCTATCGGCCCCGAAGGCATCGACCGCCTCGTATCGACGATCGCCGAAGCCCTTCAGGCCGCCGAGGACAAGGGCTGCGAGGACGTGCTGGCGTTCGCGACCTCCGCCGTGCGCGAGGCGGGGAACGCCGATCAGGTGCTGGCGCGCGTCCGGGACGAGACAGGGGTGACCCTGGCGGTCCTCAGCGGCGAGGAGGAGGCCCGGCTGACGTTCCTGGCGGCCCGCCGCTGGTTCGGGTGGTCCGCGGGGAAGCTGCTGGTCCTGGACATCGGCGGCGGTTCGCTGGAGGTCGCCTTCGGCATGGACGAGGAGCCGGACGCCGCCGTCTCGCTGCCGTTCGGCGCGGGCCGCCTCACGGCCGGCTGGCTGCCGGGCGATCCGCCGGACCCGACGGACGTGCGCGCCCTGCGCCGTCACGTCCGCGCCGGCATCGCCCGCTCGGTCGGCGAGTTCACCCGGCTGGGACCGCCCGACCACGTCGTCGGGACGTCCAAGACCTTCCGGCAGCTCGCCAGGATCACGGGCGCCGCCCGCTCCGCCGAGGGGCTGTACGTGCAGCGCGTCCTCACCCGTAAGGCGCTGGAGGAGTGGGTACCGAAGCTGACGACGATGACCGTGGAGCAGCGCGGGCACCTGCCAGGGGTCACCGAGGGGCGCGCCGCGCAGTTGCTGGCCGGGGCGCTCGTCGCGGAGGGGGCGATGGATCTCTTCGGGATCGAGGAGCTGGAGATCTGTCCCTGGGCGCTGCGCGAGGGCGTCATCCTGCGGCGTCTGGACCACCTGCCGACGGCGCAGGCGGCCCTGGCCTGATCCCGCCGGGGCGGTCATGGTCCTTCTCACTTTCAGCCGGGGTCCCCGAAGGACGCGTACCGCTGCCCTTACGCTGTCCTGGTGGCAGAACCAGTGGTGCGCATCCCGGATGCGAAGGTCGCCCTGTCTACGGCCTCCGTCTATCCGGAGTCGACGGCGACGGCCTTCGAGCTCGCCGCACGCCTGGGTTACGACGGCGTGGAGGTCATGGTCTGGACCGACCCCGTCAGCCAGGACATAGAGGCGCTGAAGCGGCTGTCGGACTACCACCAGGTGCCGATCCTCGCCGTGCACGCGCCGTGTCTGCTGATCACCCAGCGGGTCTGGTCCACGGACCCGTGGGTGAAGCTCCAGCGGGCCAGGGACGCCGCGGAGAAGCTGGGTGCCTCTGCCGTGGTCGTGCACCCCCCGTTCCGGTGGCAGCGCAACTACGCCCGCGACTTCATCACCGGAATCTGGCGCATGGCCGACGAGACCGATGTGCGCTTCGCCGTCGAGAACATGTACCCGTGGCGCTACCGGGACCGCGAGATGCTCGCGTACGCACCGGCCTGGGACGTCAGCAACGACGACTACCGGCACTTCACCGTGGACCTCTCGCACACCTCCACCGCGCGGACCGACGGCCTGGCGATGGTGGACCGGATGGGCGACCGGCTCGCGCACGTCCATCTCGCCGACGGCAAGGGCTCCGGCAAGGACGAGCACCTGGTGCCCGGCCGGGGCGACCAGCCGTGCGCCGAGCTGCTGGAACGGCTGGCCCGTACCGGTTTCGACGGGCATGTGGTCATCGAGGTGAACACCCGCCGGGCCATGTCGTCGGCGGAGCGCGAGGCGGACCTCGCGGAAGCACTCGCCTTCACCCGGCTCCACCTCGCCTCGTCGGCGCAGGCGCCCCGCTCGTGACGTCAGGCACCGGCGGACCCGCCCCGCGGCGCAGGGGCCGCCCCGCCCGCACGGCGCACACCGCGGGTCCCGATGCCAGGACCCGCATCCTGGAGGCGGCCCGCGCGGAGTTCGCCGAACGCGGCTACGACAAGACGTCGATGCGGGGCATCGCGAAGGCGGCGGGCGTGGACGCGGCCCTGGTGCACCACTACTTCGGTACGAAGGACGAGGTCTTCGCCGCCGCCGTCGAGGTCTTCTTCGAGCCTGCGCTCGTCATCCCCTCGATCCTGGACGGCCCCTCCGAGGATGTCGGGGAGCGGCTGGCGCGCTTCTTCATCGGTGTGTGGGAGAACCCGGTGTCCCGGGCGCCGCTGCTGGCGATCATGCGCTCCGCGCTCACCCACGAGGCGGCGGCTAAGGTGCTGCGCGGCTTCGTGCTGCGCCGGCTGCTGGAGCGGATCGCGGCGGACCTCGACGTGCCTGACCCGACCTTCCGCGCGGAGCTCGCGGCCTCCCACATGATCGGTATCGCGATCCTGAGGTACGTGATCCAGGCGGAGCCGCTGGCGTCGGCCGACCCGGAGAAGATCATCGCGATGGTGGCTCCGACGCTCCAGCGGTACCTGAGCGAGGGGTGACCCCCGGCCCGTCGTCGGGCGGCCTTCGCGCCGGGCGGTCCCGGCCCGCACCCGGGAGGGTGTTCGTTCAGCCCGTGTCCCTGCCTGCCCGCCGAGCACCCCGTCCCGCATATCGGACGGTGTGTCCAGATCTTGGCACAGTGGGCGTACGCTCAAAGGGAGTCTTTTCTGTCGAAGGAGCGAGAGACGATGCCCCAGCTGAGGTCCCGCACTGTCACCCACGGCCGCAACATGGCGGGCGCCCGCGCCCTTATGCGGGCGTCCGGCGTAGCCAGTGAGGACATTGGCAAGCCGATCATCGCGGTGGCCAACTCCTTCACCGAGTTCGTGCCCGGACACACCCACCTCGCCCCCGTCGGCCGGATCGTCTCCGAGGCGATCAAGGCGGCGGGCGCGGTGCCCCGCGAGTTCAACACGATCGCGGTGGACGACGGCATCGCCATGGGCCACGGCGGCATGCTCTACAGCCTCCCCTCCCGCGACCTCATCGCGGACAGCGTCGAGTACATGGTCGAGGCCCACTGCGCCGACGCCCTGATCTGCATCTCCAACTGCGACAAGATCACCCCCGGCATGCTGATGGCCGCGATGCGCCTCAACATCCCCACGGTGTTCGTCTCCGGCGGTCCGATGGAGGCCGGCAAGGCCACCCTCGTCGACGGCACGGTCCGCAAGCTCGACCTGGTCAACGCGATCAGCGACGCCGTCGACGAGAGCGTCTCCGACGAGGACATCCTCCGCATCGAGGAGAACGCCTGCCCCACCTGCGGCAGCTGTTCCGGCATGTTCACGGCCAACTCGATGAACTGCCTGACCGAGGTCCTCGGCCTCTCCCTCCCCGGCAACGGCTCCGTCCTCGCCACGCACACCGCACGCAAGGCGCTGTACGAGAACGCGGGCCGCACGGTCGTCGAGATCACCAAGCGCTACTACGAGCAGGACGACGAGACCGTCCTGCCGCGCGCCATCGGCACCCGCGCCGCGTTCGACAACGCCATGGCGCTCGACATCGCGATGGGCGGCTCGACCAACACGATCCTGCACCTGCTCGCCGCGGCGGAGGAGGCCGAGCTCCGCTACACCCTCGACGACATCAACGAGGTCTCGCGCCGCGTCCCCTGCCTCTCGAAGGTGGCCCCCAACGTCGCCCCCGGCGGCACGTACTACATGGAGGACGTCCACCGGGCGGGCGGCATCCCCGCCCTCCTCGGCGAGCTGCACCGGGCCGGGCTGCTCAACGAGGACGTGCACTCGGTCCACTCCGACACCCTCGCCGAGTGGCTCAAGGAGTGGGACGTCCGGGGCGGCTCACCGTCCCCCGAGGCCGTGGAGCTCTGGCACGCCGCCCCGGGCTGCGTCCGCAGCGCGACCGCCTTCTCTCAGTCCGAGCGCTGGGACACCCTCGACCTGGACGCGGCCGGCGGCTGTATCCGCGACCTGGAGCACGCGTACTCCAAGGACGGCGGTCTCGCGGTCCTCAAGGGCAACCTCGCCGTGGACGGCTGCGTCGTGAAGACGGCGGGCGTCGACGAGTCGATCTGGACCTTCGAGGGCCCGGCCGTCGTCTGCGAGTCGCAGGAGGACGCCGTCGACAAGATCCTCCGCAAGGAGATCAAGGAGGGCGACGTCGTCGTCATCCGCTACGAGGGCCCGCGCGGCGGCCCCGGCATGCAGGAGATGCTCTACCCGACGTCCTTCCTGAAGGGCCGCGGGCTCGGCAAGAGCTGCGCGCTGGTCACCGACGGCCGTTTCTCCGGAGGTACGTCGGGCCTGTCCATCGGGCACGCGTCGCCGGAGGCGGCGTCCGGCGGCACGATCGCACTCGTCGAGGACGGCGACCGGATCAGGATCGACATCCCGAACCGCTCGATCGACCTCCTCGTCCCCGACGCGGAGCTCGCCACCCGGCGCGATGCGCTCAACGGCGTGTACGCGCCGAAGAACCGTGAGCGCAAGGTGTCGGCTGCTCTGCACGCCTACGCGGCGATGGCGACGAGCGCGGACCGGGGCGCGGTCCGCGACGTCTCCAAGCTCGCCTGACCCGCAGCCTTTCCGTCCGGCCCCGTCCCTGGTCTCACCGGTGGGCGGGGCCGTCCGCGCCCAGCGCGAACACGTCGGCCGGCCCGACCTCCCGCGGCCGCTGGCCCTGTTCGGGTGCCATACAGGGGGCGAGCCGATCAGCTTGCCGGTCGCGGTCCGCTTCCGGATGTGATCCGGTCCCTCGCAGCGGCGGCATCGCCCACCCCCGTGTATTCGTTCACATGCGCGACGCGCGGAGCCTGGTCGAAGGTGCGTGCGAGGAGAGTGGGGCTTGTTAGCCTGCGCGTCGTCACGTTCGTTACTCGACGGGGGAGGCCCTCATGGGCGTTGGAGAGCACACAGGAACCACAGAGGGCGGTGCCGATGCGGCGGCGCTCGCGGCGGACGTCGTCCGCTACCCGATCGCGCCCGGCTACCGCGTCAACGTCCGCAGGGGACCCGGCACCCAGTACGGCATCGTGCGGACCCTTCCGTACGGGATGAGCGTCCCGGTCTACTGCCAGAAGCCGGGCGAGCGGGTGTCCGGGCCGTACGGCACGTCGAACCTCTGGGACAACATCGCCTCGGGCGAGTTCGTGTCGGACGCCTACGTCCACACGGGCAGTGACGGCTACATCGCGCCGCGCTGCGACTGACGGAGCACGCGCCCGCCCTGGGACAATCGGTCCCGTGAGCGAGAAGAGCGAAGCACCCGGCACCCCCTCAGTCAGCCCGGCACGGGCCGGGAGCGCCCCCGGGCCGCAGCCCGAATCCCTCCGTTTCTTCGGCACGACCTGGGTCGACCACGACGGCGGATACGGACTGCGGCGTGCGGGGGTGACGGTCGGCTCGCTCGCGGCCGCCGTCGCCTCGTGCTTCGTCCTCCGCTTCGCCTACCAGGGCCTGGAGATCGCCGAGGTCGGCGGCTTCGTCGGCACGCTGGTGGTGCTGATGTTCGCGGTCTGCAGCGCCATCGCCTTCCGCCAGACCTGGGAGGGATTCGGCCGACGGTCCGCCGACCCGTCCCAGGACGACAGGCTGCGCGGCCTCAAGTCGATCGGCTTCATCGGCTCGCTCCTCGCCTACTTCCTCCGTTCCTTCCGGGAGGCGCCGGGCGAGAAACTGCTGCGCACGGAGTACGAGACGGCGCTCGCGCAGTACGCGAAGCGCCGCTCGTCCCGGACCGGCAACCCCGCGTCCCGCACGAGGGGCGAGGGCAAGCGCCCCCGGCGCGGGTAACGCGGCGGAACCGCCCCGCGCACCCCTTGGGCACGTGCAGGATGAACCTATGTCTGCAACCGTGCCCCGCGCCCTTTCGTTCGACAGCGCCGCCGCTCTCTACGCGGCGGCGCGACCCGGATACCCGCCCGCACTCCTGGACACAGTCGAGGAGCTGGCCGGCCGCCCCCTGCGCGGTGCCCACGCGCTCGACGTCGGCGCGGGAACGGGCATAGCGACCCGCCTGCTGCACGCCCGCGGCGCCTTGGTCACCGCCGTCGAGCCCGGGCCCGGCATGGCGGCCGAGCTGCGCCGGTCGCTGCCCTCGGTCCCGGTCGTCAGGGGCGACGGCAACCGCCTCCCCCTGGCCACCAAGTCGGCCGATCTGATCACCTACGCCCAGTCCTGGCACTGGACCGATCCGGTCCGCGCCCTGCCCGAGGCGCTGCGTGTCCTCCGTCCCGGTGGCGCCCTCGCCCTCTGGTGGAACGTCGCCGACGACTCCGTCCCCTGGGTCGTGGACCAGGGCGAGCGGCTGCGCCGTCACCTCGGCGTGGGCGACAGCACCCCCGGCGTCCCGGGTGGTGCCGGTTCGCGCAACCTCGCGCAGTCGTCCGGCGGAGAGTTCGCCCGGCGACTGCTGCCGTGGTCCCGAACCGTGCCGGTCGACACGCATCTCGCCAACCTCTCCAGCCACTCCGCCTTCCTCGTGCTCGGCGCCGACGGTGAGGCGTCCACCCGCCGGTTCATGGACGAGGAGCGCAACCATCTGGCCGCCGTGTTCCCCGACGGCATGGTCGAGGAGCGCTACGTGGTCGAGCTCGGTGTGCTGGTCCGCTGAATCCTCCGGTCGGCCACGTCGCATCCCTTGACGTGGTCGCTTCGGCGGGATCAATATTCATCACATGATGAATTGCCCGGGTGTCGCGAACGCGGGGGCCGTCGAGGCCCGTGCCCTCACCGTCGTACGAGGAGACCGCGCGGTCCTGCGCGGGCTCGACTTCACCATCGAGCCGGGCAGGATCACCGGCCTGCTCGGCCCCTCCGGCTGCGGCAAGTCCACGCTGATGCGGTCCGTCGTCGGTACGCAGGCCAACACCACGGGCACTCTGAACGTCCTCGGCCGGCCCGCCGGACACCCGGCCCTGCGCCCGCGCGTCGGCTACGTCACCCAGGCCCCGTCCGTCTACACCGACCTCACCGTCCGGCAGAACCTCGACTACTTCGCGGCCGTACTCCGGCCGGGCCGCCGGCACCGCGCCGACCGCGAGGAGACCGTCACCCGCGCCATCGCCGACGTCGATCTCACCGGTCACGCAGACGCACTGGCGGGGAACCTCTCCGGCGGCCAGCGCAGCCGCGTGTCCCTCGCCGTCGCCCTGCTCGGCACCCCCGAGCTCCTGGTCCTCGACGAGCCGACCGTCGGTCTCGACCCCGTACTCCGCCGCGACCTGTGGAACCTCTTCCACACCCTCGCCGCCGAACGGGGCACCACCGTCCTCGTCTCCTCGCACGTCATGGACGAGGCCGAACGCTGCCACCGGCTCCTGCTGATGCGCGAGGGCCTGATCCTCGCCGACGAGACCCCCGACGCCCTCCGCACCGCGACGGGCTCCGCCACCGTCGAGGAGGCGTTCCTCCACCTCGTGGACGAAGCCGCCGCCACCCGCCAGGAGACCACTCGATGAGCACAGGCGCCCCCGTACTCACCCCGGCCAGGACCCTGGCGACCGCAGCACGCGTCCTGCGACAGCTCCGCCACGACCCCCGCACCATCGCCCTGCTACTGGTCGTCCCGGTCGTGATGATCACGCTGCTGCGCTACGTGTTCGACGCCAACCCCCGCACCTTCGACTCCATCGGCGCCTCCCTGCTCGGCATCTTCCCGCTGATCACGATGTTCCTGGTGACCTCGATCGCCACCCTCCGCGAACGCACCTCGGGAACCCTCGAACGGCTCCTCGCCCTGCCCCTCGGCAAAGCCGACCTGATCGCCGGGTACGCCCTGGCCTTCGGCGCGATCGCCGTCGCCCAGTCACTCCTGGCCACGACCATGTCCGTCTGGGTCCTCGGCCTCGACGTGGTCGGGTCACCCTGGCTGCTGCTCCTGGTCGCCCTGCTCGACGCACTCCTCGGCACCGCGCTCGGCCTGTTCGTCTCGGCCTTCGCCGCCTCCGAGTTCCAGGCCGTCCAGTTCATGCCGGCCGTGATCTTCCCCCAGCTGCTGCTGTGCGGACTGTTCACCCCACGCGACCAGATGCACCCGGCCCTCGAAGCCCTCTCCGACGTACTGCCGATGTCCTACGCCGTCGACGGCATGAACCAGGTCCTCGCCCACACCGACGTCACGGCCGACTTCTACCGCGACATCCTGGTCGTGGCGGGCTGCGCCCTGCTCGTCCTCTGTCTCGGCGCCGCCACCCTCCGCCGCCGCACCGTGTGACGGGGCGGTGCGAGGATGGCGGCCACCACACGTACCGCGTACCGCGCACCGCCCCCCGGAGGATGAACCGCATGACCCAGACAGTCGCAGTCCTCGGTACAGGAAAGATCGGCGAAGCCCTGCTCAGCGGCATGATCCGGGCCGGCTGGCGGGCCGCCGACCTGCTGGTGACCACACGCCGCCCCGAGCGCGCCGAGAAGCTCCGCACCCGTTACGGCGTCGAGGCCGTCACCAACGCCGAGGCCGCCAAGAACGCCGACATCCTCATCCTCGCGGTCAAGCCCCAGGACATGGGGACGCTCCTCGGTGAGCTCGCCCCCCACCTCACCGTCGACCGCCTCGTCATCAGCGCGGCCGCGGGCATCACCACGGCCTTCATCGAGGACAGCCTCGCCGAAGGCACCCCGGTCGTACGCGTCATGCCGAACACCCCCGTGCTGGTGGACGAGGGCATGTCCGTCATCTCGGCCGGCCGGCACGCCACCCCCCAGCACCTGGGGCACGCCGAGGCGATCTTCGGCGGTGTGGGCAAGACCCTCCGCGTCCCGGAGTCCCAGCAGGACGCGGCGACCGCCCTCTCCGGCTCGGGCCCCGCCTACTTCTACTTCCTCGTCGAGGCGATGACCGACGCCGGCATCCTCCTCGGACTGCCCCGCGCCCAGGCCCACGACCTGATCGTCCAGGCCGCCATCGGCGCCGCGGTGATGCTGCGGGACAGCGGTGAACACCCCGTCAAGCTCCGTGAGGCCGTCACCAGCCCGGCCGGCACCACCATCAGCGCCATCCGGGAACTGGAGAACCACGGCGTACGGGCAGCCCTCATCGCCGCACTGGAAGCCGCCCGCGACCGCAGCCGCGAGCTGGCCACGGGCAACGGCTGACCCGCTACCCCACCGCGGCCACCAGTTCCTCGGTGCGCACCACGCTCGCGAACCCACCGCCGTGCAGCGTCACGGCGGTGGCCCGCGACAGGTCGTCCGCGCTCAGCTTCCAGCCCTACCTCGCCGAACGTGTCCGCCACCACGTTCTGCCGCACCCCGGCTTCCCTGAGCCATGCATCGAGTTCCGTAGAAGGCGGAGTTCACCGACTTGGTCAGGAACAGCTCGGGCCCCCGGCCCCTGCACCGCCGCTCCTCGACGTACCCCTTTTGAACGCGTTCCCCGCGTAACCCGTCCGCAGCGGCGAGTACGGCTTGGGGGAGTCGTGCCGTACGAATACGACAGGCCGCCCGCTCGACTGCCATGCGTCCAGGAGCTCCGCGATGTTCCGGTCCGCCCCGGGGTTGTCGCGCGGGCCCCGGTAGTCCTCCTCCTCGAACCCCTCCCGCACGTCGGCGACCACCAGCGCTGCGTTCTCCGCGATCTCCATACCCCCACTCCCCACACCCCGTGCCGACCGGGACGCGGACGCACTGGCCCAGGTGCGTGCCCACGCGCTGACCCATTTGGCGCAACCGCACACAGTGACCGCTCTGGCGGCCCGTGTCGGCATGTCCGCACGCACCTTCGCCCGCCCTCGAACGGACCGACTTGGCACTGCCCGGGGTGGCCCGACGCGCCGGCTTCGGAAGCGAGGTCACCATGCGCCAGCACTTAGCGGCACACGTGGCCACCAGCCCCCGTGACTACCGGCTCGCGTTCCGCGTGCGGGGCGGCGAGGCCAGGGGTTGACACGCCCGTTCCGGGTCCGTAGTGTGCTCCGAGTTGTCCGACGTGAGCGCCGACCCCGGTCGGTCCCCGGACAACCAATCCGCAGTGACCACTGAAAACCAGCGACATCTGTCGTGGCGTTTTTCCGTGCACACGTGCGAAATGAGGAATCAGCGTTCGAAGGACCCCCGATTAGCGTCGGGGCCAGGGATTCCGCTAAAGTCTCACTCGTCGGAACGGCTCAACGGCCGGGAAGACAAACCCCGCTGACTGGGAATCAGGCCCGAAAGGATCTGATAGAGTCGGACTCGCCGGAAAGGGAAACGCGAAAGCGAAGAACTG
>NZ_JBHVCT010000115.1:0-15940 GCF_042803195.1 Streptomyces sp. NPDC057428 | reverse complement strand
GAACGGCCCGAGATGGTCGGCGTGAACCCCGAGACCGGACACGAGCAGATGGCCGGACTCAACTTCCCCCACGGCATCGCCCAGGCCCTGTGGGCTGGCAAGCTCTTCCACATCGACCTCAACGGACAGTCCGGCATCAAGTACGACCAGGACTTCCGCTTCGGCGCCGGCGACCTGCGCCAGGCCTTCTGGCTCGTCGACCTCCTGGAGACCGCGGGCTACGAAGGCCCCCGCCACTTCGACTTCAAGCCCGTACGCACCGACGGCATCGACGGCGTCTGGGAATCCGCGAAGAACTGCATGCGCAACTACCTCGTCCTCAAGGAACGCGCCGCCGCCTTCCGCGCCGACCCCGCCGTCCAGAAAGCCCTCACCGCCTCCCGCCTGCACGAACTCGCCCGCCCCACCGCCGACGACGGCCTCAAGGCCCTCCTCGCCGACCGCACCGCCTACGAAGACTTCGACGCCACCACCACCGCCGAACGCACCATGGCCTTCGAAACCCTCGACCAACTCGCCCTGGAACACCTCCTCGGCACCCGCTGAACCAACCACGACCCGGGTTGCCCGGCGGCCCTGCCGCCGGACACCCCGGGCGGGTGTGACGTGGTGCGGAGAGCCCGCTGTGTCAGGCGCCGGTCCCCGCCGGCGGGGCGTACGCGACCGGGTCGGCCAGCACGTCCTGCACCACCAGCGCCGCCGCGCCCCGCGCCGCGTCGCCCGCGACGGACGACGCCCGCAGCCGGTCGCCGTCGCGCGACCAGAGGCCGGAGACCACGCGGCCCGTCAGTTCCTGGTCGGCAGGCGGGGACAACCACGGCATCAGGCAGCGGTATATGCCACCGAGCACCACCGCGTCCGGGTCGAAGAGGTTCACCGCGCCGGACAGTACCTGCCCCAGCATCCGGCCCGCATCGCCCACGGCGGCGAGCGCCCTGGGATCGCCGGCCTGCGCACGCCGCTCCAGTTCCCGTACACCGGCGACACCGCTGCCCGCCTCGTCGATGCCGGCCGCCCGCAGCAGGGCCGACTGGCCGGCGTACTGCTCCAGGCAGCCGTGCGAACCGCACCGGCACTCCGGTCCTGCCGGATCCACCACAACGTGCCCGATCTCCCCGGCGAAGCCGTGCGCGCCGCGCAGCAGTTCGCCGTCGAGCACCAGGGCGCCGCCGACGCCGATCTCACCCGTCAGGTACAGGAAGCTGCGGACCGGGCCGAGGCCGCCGAACCACAGCTCGGCCAGCGCCGCCAGGTTCGCCTCGTTCTCCGAGCGCACCGGCAGCGGTCCGGTCCGGGGCCGCAGAGCGGCGAGTGCCTCGGCGAACAGGTCCTCTGCGGCGACCTCGTTCCAGCCCAGGTTCGGCGCCTGCCGTACGGACCCGCCGGAGACGAGCCCGGGCAGTGCGAGAGTCGCGCCGACCGGGTACAGGTCCTGCTCCCGCGCGGAGTCCAGGGTGCGGGCGGCGATCCCGGCGGCTCTGGCCAGCACCTCGCCTGGCGGGGTCCCGCGGTTGTCCAGGTGCTCGGTCTGCCGGACGCGGCCGGTGCCGGCGAGATCCACGACGCACACCGAGACGTAGTCGATGTTGATCTCCACGCCCAGCCCGGCCGGCCCGGTGCGCGCCACTTTCAGCGCCGTACCGGGCCTGCCCGCCTGCCCGCTGAACGTCTTGCCCGACTCCGTGACGAAGCCGCTGTCGAGCAACTGCTCGACCAGGGACGACACCGCGGCGCGGGTGAGTCCGACCCGGGCCGACACCCCCGCCCTGGTGGCCTCGCCGGCCTCGCCCTCCTCCCGCACGGCGCGCAGCACGAGGCTCAGGTTGTGCCGTCGCACGGTGTCCTTGTCCGCCTTGGACCCCAGGGGCGTGAGGTAGCTCTTCATATCGTCGACGAGCCTATGTGATGCCCCTGCCCGCGGGGCTCGCGGTGCGGTCCCGTGGGTCCTGACGGGCCGGAGCCGGGGCGGGGGCCGGTTCCTGGCCCCCGCCCCCGCCCGGGACCTGCGCCGCCGGGGCTCAGGGCTTCAGGGCAGCGCGAGGGGGGCGGGGTTTCCGGGCAGAACGACGGCCGTCGAATGGCCGGTGGCGCCATGACGAGTACGGCCATGAGCAGGCGCGTTGTGACCGGGCCGAAGCGGGGGGCACCGGAGCCGGGGGAGAGTTCTCGGCCAGAGTCTTTTACAGGTGTAACACCTGCTAAGGTATGTAGGTGAGTGATACAGCCGTACGATCCCGGAAGCCGCCCGTCCGCACACTGCCGGTCGCCGGAGCCCTTCGGCTGAACAGGCCTGCGGAGACCTGGTACAAGCCCGCGCTGAGCGTGGTCGTCGCCTCCGCGGTGCCGAATCTGCTGCTGCACTCCCTCGGCCGTCTCGACCTCGTCATGTACACGATGGCCGGATCGCTCTGCGCGCTCTACGGACACGACCTGCCGTACGCCCGCCGGGCACACACCGTCGTCCGGGTGGTGCTCGGGATGGCCGCCGGTCTCGCGGTCGCCCTGGTGGCCGCCTCGCTCACCGGCTCGACGCCCGTGCTGATCGCCGTCGGCGCGCTCCTCGCGGCGGCCCAGAAGACCTTCTGCGACGCCACGCGTGTCGGCCCGCCCGGCAACGTGATCTTCGCCTTCGTCACCTCGGCCGCCCTGTTCGCGCCGCAGGAGATCGGTCAGGTGCCCGGGCACCTGGCACTGATGCTGGCCGCGGGAGCCTTCGCCTGGACCGTCACCGCCGGACCGGCGTTGTGGCACAGGGAGGGACCCGAGCGTCTCGCCGCCGCCCGCGCGCTCGACGCGGCTGCCGCGTACGTGGCAGCTCCCGGGCCGCGCACCCGGCACGCCGCCGCCGCCACGGTCCAGGGTGCCTGGCAGGCGCTGCTCGCCGCCGGGCGGTCCACCCCCGTACGCCAAGGGCTCGAACGCCTCGTCGTCCACGCCGAGCGCGCCCTCGCCGCAGCTCCGGCCGAGGGGGCCGGTCCCGCTGAACTGCGCCGATGGGCCGAGGTGACGCGCAGCCGGGGCCCCGTCCCTGAACCGCCGCCCGCGCCCGGGACCGTCGAGCAGATCTTCGGGGCCGAGGCCGAGCGCGCAGGGCGGCGGATGCGACGCGGACGGCAGGAGGCGCGGCGCGGACTGTGGCGCGCACTGGCCCCGGATTCCCCGGTGCTGCCCGTCGCCCTGCGTACCCTCGTCGGCTGCGCAATGGCCGGCTACGTGTCCTCGGTGCTGGGTGTCGGGCACCCCTACTGGGCCATCGTGACCGCAGCCTCCGTCCACCAGGCCAACCTCTCCCTCTCCTGGAGCAGGGGCCTGCAGCGGACCGTCGGCAATCTCGTCGGTGTGCTCGTCTTCGCGGCCGTCATCCCGCTCGCCCGGATCGGCCCGCTCGTCCTGGTCCTGTGCGTCCTCTCCTTCAGTTTCGCGGCCGAGGCCCTGATCACCCGGAACTACTGGCTCGGCTCCGTCGCCGTCACGCCGATGGCACTGCTCGTCCTGGAATTCGGCGGGTCCGTCCCGGCCGGGGGGCTCGTCGCCGACCGGGCTCTGGACACCGTGGTGGGCGTCGTGGTCGGACTGCTGGCCGCCGTCGCCGTCACCAACCGCCGGGCGACCGGCCGCGTGGAGAAGGCGCTCGTGGCCGCCGAAGAGGCGCGGCGCGGCGCGGAGCGGACCGTCGCCGACCCGGAGGCCGGCGCCCCCGCGCTCGCGACGGCCCGCCGGGAACTGACCCGCGGCCTGGTCGAACTGCGTGACGCCGGTGACGTCGCATCCGGTGAATGGTGGCAGCGTGCCCTGCCGGAGGAAGAGCTGCTCGTCGCCGAGCGGGCAGGACACCGTACGCTCGCGGCGACAGTACAGCGGCAGGGGCTGATCACCCCGGCTCGGGCGGACGGAGTGGTGTGACCGACGACATCGTGGCCTCGGTGGTACGGCAATGGCAGGCCGTCAACCCCGCTCTGGACACCGGGCCGATGGAACTCATCGGCCGCATCAACCGCTGCGCGGCGCTCCTCCAGCAGGCTGAGGACGCCCCGTTGCGTGCCGCCGGACTCAACCGGGCCGAGTTCGATCTGCTCGGCGCCGTACGCCGGACCGACCGCGAGCTCACCCCCGGCGAACTGGCCCGCGAGACCTTCTCGTCCGGTGCCGCCGTCACCAAGCGTCTGCGCGCGCTGCAGGATGCCGGGCTTATCGCCCGCCGCAGCGACGTCAGGGACCGAAGGGTCGCCCACGTCGGACTGACCGGGGCCGGCCGTGAGCTGGTCGACCGGCTGCTGCCCGAGCAGCTCGCCTACGAACGGTCGGTGCTCTCCGGTCTTGACGAGGGGACCCGTAGCGGGCTCAGCGGACAGCTCGGTGAGCTGCTGGTGCACCTGGAGGGCCGCCTCGGAGGCGGCCGCCACTGAGGCCCCGGACCGCCTTCGGGTCGAGGTGAACGTGGAGTCCGGTGCGGTCCGGCCGACGGGTCGGCTTCACTGACAGTGACAGTTCCGAGGGTGGCGAACCGGCACCGGGCGGCCCCGGGCTTCCGGACGGGCGGGTACAGCCGGCCAGAGGCGCACTGTCCGCACGCTCGTCCGTCGCTCAGGTGTCTGCTCCTTTCGATCTGATTCGCGCACCTGTGCCCTCATCCCACTCTGCGGTACACGGTAATTCGCAGACACTCGCGAAAATCGCTGTGACGAGCGACAAAACGGCTAGTTTTTCCATATATCTGCTGGCCATTTCTGGCTCTCCTGTGTGCCTGCCCGTCCCGTTCAGCGGGACGCGAGTGCCTGATTTCGCCCGATTCGAGTCGGGCGTCACTCCCCGCGCACGCTCGGCGGCGTTGAGTACGAAAACTGGCGAGTGTATTACTGCCCGCGTGCTCGCGCAGGGGGTTGGGTGAATGTGCCGAAGCACTGTTCTGATCTGGCTAGGCTCACGCGCAGTGAAGTCGAGTTGTTATGAATTCAAGCACTTGTTCACAACTGTCAGCACAAGTGCTGTACCTCCCGAATACCTTCCCGAATCAACCGCCAGAGGGTTTAGATGGTCCGTGTTGAATCACCGCCGACCAACAGAGACGTCCCCGCAATCCGTGCAGCGTTGCCGCCCGTCGTACTGATGGCCGGAGCCACGGCGGCCGGCGCGGTGCCGGTCACCGGGGACGTGCGGGCGGCCGTCGTCTGGTGCGGAGCGATCGCCACCGTCGTGGTCGCCGCGCTCACCGTCGTACTCAACCGCCGGCGCCGCGCGATGCGCGTGCAGCGTGCCGAGTACGAACAGCGCATCTCGCTCCTGGAGCACCGGATCGCCTCGTACGACCAGGAGACCGTCCGGCTCACCAAGGAACTCCTGCCTGCCGCGATCCGCCGGCTGCGTGCGAGCAACTCGCCGCAGGAGGTCATGCGCGACATCGTCGACGCCGACGCGTCCTACCGCAGCCTCCCCCAGGCGCAGCGCGCCCTGGTCCTCCAGGTCCTCGACATCATCGACAACGAGGAGGCGATGCGTGACTCCGCGCAGCGCGCCTTCGTCAGTGTCGCCCGCCGCGTCCAGGCCATCGTCCACCGACAGGCCAGTGAACTCCGGGAGATGGAGGACCACCACGGGCGCAACCCCGAGGTCTTCGACGACCTGCTCCGCATCGACCACGGCACCGCGTTGATCGGCCGGCTGGCCGACTCCATCGCCGTGCTCGGTGGCGCCCGGCCGAGCCGTCAGTGGCCCAAGGCAGTGCCGCTGTTCAGCGTGCTGCGCGGCGCGATGTCACGGATCCTGGAGTACCAGCGCGTCGATCTGCACTCGATCGCGAAGGTCGCCATCGTCGGCACCGCGGTCGAGCCGCTCATCCACGCATGCGCCGAGCTCCTCGACAACGCGACCCGCTACTCGCCGCCCCAGACCCGGGTGCACGTCACCGCGGTCGAGGTGCAGACGGGTATCGCCATCGAGATCGAGGACGGCGGCGTCAGCCTCAGCGAGGAGGCCAGGGCGCGGGCCGAGAAGATGCTCGCCCAGGCCCAGGCCGGCATCAACATGAACGACCTGGGGGAGTCCCCGCGGCTCGGCATGGCCGTGGTCGGCCGGCTGTCCCGCATGTACCAACTCCAGGTCTCCCTGAGGCAGTCCGCGTACGGCGGTGTCCGCGCGGTGCTCATCGTGCCGCGCGACATGATCACCACCGGGCCCGCGCCCGGCATCGCACACGGCATCGGCGCCACCTCTCGGCCCCAGAGCTCGCTCGACATGTCGCAGATGCAGCACGTCGTACCCCCGCGTGGCAAGCACAAGGCGGCCCGCCCCACGGCGACCGGCCCCGTCCCCTCGGCGGCCGTCCCCGCCGTCCCCGCGCCGGCCGCCTCCGCGGCACGGCCCGCACCCGCGGCGGCGGCCATGGGTGACGACGAGATCGTGGTGACGGAGTGGACCGCCGGCGGACTCCCGCAGCGCCGCAGCCGCGGCCGCGCACCGCTCGGTTCGCACAACCTCCCGCAGCAGTCCGCGCCTGCACCCGAGCCCGCCGCCGCACGCAACGGGCACGGCGGCGGCACGGCGGCGCCCGGCCTCTGGCTGGAGGCCTTCGCCCAGGCCGTCAACGGTGTGCCCAAGGAGCCGGACCACGGCGAAGACTCTGACGACGTGTGGGACAAGGGAGACGAGAAGTGATCCAGCAGCGGGGAAACATGGACTGGATGCTCAAGGAACTGGCCGACGACGTACCGAGCATCCACCAGATCGTGGTGCTCTCCGCCGACGGCCTGCGAATCGCCCGCCACGGTGGTGACCCGGACGTCGCCGACCGGCTCGCCGCCGCCTGTGCGGGGCTGCAGAGCCTGGCCGCGGCCGTCGCCACCGAGATCCCGTACAGCGACGGCCTCATGAAGCTCGTCGTCATCGAGGTCACGGGCGGGTTCTTCTACCTGATGGCCGCGGGAGCCGGAGCGTATCTCGCGGTGCTGGCCGGGGAGACGGTCGATGCCGGGCTCGTCGGTGCGCGCATGCGTGACATGGTCGTCCGCATCGGCGCACACCTGACGAGCCCTCCGCGCCATGACGGGCAGGCCGGATGAGTGCTCCCCGTCGAGAACGCAAGAAGGCCGACCCGGCGCTGAGCGATCCGGAACGGCTGTACGTGATCACCGGTGCTCCCGACGGTGAGCGCGCCGCGCTCGACCTCGTCACGATGGTGGTGGCACAGGCCGAGCCGTCGCCCATGGTCCAGCCCGAGCAGGCCGCGATCCTGCGGCTCTGCAGGGCGCCGTTGTCCGTCGCGGAGATCTCGGCCTACCTGAGCCTCCCCTTCAGCGTGGTCACCTCCCTCCTGACAGAACTCCTGGCGACCGAACTGATCGAGTCGCGCGCGCCCATCGTCCGCGCCGCGCTCCCCGACCGGTCCCTCCTCGAAGCGGTGATGCATGGACTTCAGAAGCTCTGACACGATCCCGGGCCCCCGCAGCGAGGACGTCCTCCCGAGCACGGCCACGGCCGCGGTGAAGGTCGTCGTCGTGGGCGGGTTCGGGGTCGGCAAGACGACGATGGTCGGCTCGGTCAGCGAGATCCGTCCTCTGACGACCGAAGAGACCATGACCCAGGCCGGCGTCGGTGTGGACGACAACAGGGGCGTGGAGACCAAGACCGCGACCACCGTCGCCATGGACTTCGGCCGGATCAGCCTCAGCGACGAACTGATCCTCTACCTCTTCGGCACCCCCGGCCAGGAGCGCTTCTGGTTCCTCTGGAACGGGCTGTTCGAAGGCGCTCTCGGAGCCGTCGTCCTCATCGACACCCGGCGCCTCCAGACCAGCTTCGACGTCATCGGCAGGCTGGAGGAGCGCGGCGTGCCGTTCGTCGTCGCGGTCAACACCTTCCCCGACGCGCCGCACCACCCGGTCGAGGCCCTGCGCAATGCCCTCGATCTGGCCGAAGAAGTACCGATGATCGACTGCGACGCCCGCCTGCGCACGTCCAGCCGCGACGTCCTGATGACCCTGATGCGCTACCTGCACAGCCTGGCCGTACCGCTCGCCGGATGACCGCACGCGCACACCTCCCCCCGAACGGACCGTGTCGCCCTGCCCGGTCCCGGAACGTCTTATCCCTGGAGCCACAGTGACAACCCCCTTCCAGCACGAACCCGGTTCGGCCGCAGGTCCGGTGCCGCCCCCGCAGTGCCCCGCGCACGGCATGGGCATCGGCCCCGGGGGACTGCGCCGCCTCTACGGCCCCGAGGCCGAGTCGGACCCCGCGGGTCTCTACGAGAAGCTCCGCGCCGAGCACGGCACGGTTGCGCCCGTCCTGATGCACGGTGACGTCCCCGCCTGGCTGGTGCTCGGGCACAGCGAGAACCTCCAACTGACCCGTACGCCCTCGCAGTTCTCCCGTGACTCACGCCGGTGGCACGCCCTGCGGGACGGAAGCGTGGCCGCGGACCACCCGCTGGCCCCGATCTTCACCTGGCAGCCGGTGTGCTCCTTCGCCGAGGGTGAGACCCACGAGCGACTGCGCGGAGCGGTCACCGACAGCATCGCCCGCATCGACACCCGCGGCGTCCGCCGCCACATCAACCGCTACAGCAACCGGCTCGTCAACGACTTCTGCCAGGAGGGCCACGCCGACCTGGTCAGCCAGTTCGCCGAACAGCTCCCGATGATGGTCATGTGCGCGATCGTCGGCATGCCGGAGGACTACAGCGAGCGCCTGGTGGAGGCGGCCCGTGACCTGACACGGGGCACCGAGACCGCCATCGCGAGCAACGCCTTCCTGGTCGACACGCTGAACCGCCTCGTGGAGCGCCGCAGGGAGACACCGGCCGAGGACTTCGCGACCTGGCTCGTCGAGCACCCCGCAGCGCTCACCGACAAGGAGGTCGCCGAGCACCTGCGCGTGGTGCTCATCGTCGCGTACGAGACGACCACCAACCTCATCGCGAACGTACTGCGCATGGTGCTCACCGACCCGAGGTTCCGGGCGCGGCTGAGCGGCGGGCACATGACCGTGCCCGAAGCCGTGGAGCAGACCCTGTGGGACGAACCGCCGTTCACCTCGATCCTGGGACGCTGGGCGGTGGGCGACACCGAGCTCGGCGGACAGCAGATCAAGGCCGGTGACGCACTGATCGTCGGGATCGCCCCGGCCAACACCGATCCCGTCGTCCGGCCCGACCTGACCGCGGGCATGGAGGGCAACCGCGCCCACATGGCCTTCAGCAGCGGACCCCACGAGTGCCCGGGGCAGGACATCGGGCGCGCCATCGCCGACGTGGGCGTCGACGCGCTGCTGATGCGCCTTCCCGACCTGGAACTCAGCGTCGACGAGGACAAACTGACCTGGGTGGGCAACTTCGTCTCCCGGCATCTGGTGGACCTGCCCGCGAGCTTCGCCCCCAGTCCCCAGCAGAAGATCGACGACGAACCGCTGCCCGCCATGGCGAGGTCCCGGGCGGCGACCGACTGGGAAGTGGCCTCGCCCGGACGCAAAAGCCCCGGGGGAGCGGTCCCCGCGGGCCACGCACCGGCCGGCGTGCGGACCGCCGACCCGCTCGCGGCTTCGGCACAGGGAGCCCTCATTCCGGGTCAGCGGACCGGGCGGACGAAGATCTGGCACGCCGTCGTGCGGTGGTGGAACGGTCACTGAGGCCGGACCGCAGGAGACCGGACCGGCGCCCCGGGCCTTCGGGTCCGGGGTACCGGGCCCCCGCCCCGTACCATCGAGCAGCGTGAAGCTGACAATTCTTGGCGGCGGCGGATTCCGCGTGCCACTCGTGTACGGGGCGCTGCTCGGGGACCACGCCGAGGGCCGCGTCTCCCGGGTGACCCTGTACGACACGGACGCGGACCGGCTCACCGCCGTCGCCCGGGTGCTCGCTGAACAGGCGGCCGGTGTCGCAGACGCGCCCGAGACCGTCGCAACCGACGACCTGGACGCGGCTCTGCGGGGGGCGGACTTCGTCTTCTCCGCCATCCGGGTGGGCGGACTCGAAGGCCGCGCGGCCGACGAGCGCGTCGCACTCGACGAAGGCGTCCTCGGCCAGGAGACGGTCGGGGCGGGCGGGATCGCCTTCGGGCTGCGCACGGTCCCCGTGGCCACCGAGCTGGCCCGCCGCATCGCCAGGCTCGCCCCCGACGCCTGGGTCATCAACTTCACCAACCCGGCCGGCCTGGTCACCGAGGCCATGTCCCGGCACCTCGGCGACCGGGTCATCGGCATCTGCGACTCCCCGGTGGGGCTGGGCCGCAGGATCGCCCGGGTGCTCGGCGCGGACCCGGACCTGGCGTGGATCGACTACGTCGGACTCAACCACCTGGGCTGGGTCCGCGGACTCCGCGTCGGAGGCCGCGACGAACTCCCGCGCCTGCTCGGCGACCCGGCGCTGCTCGGTTCCTTCGAGGAGGGCCGGCTCTTCGGCTCCGACTGGCTGCGTTCGCTGGGTGCCGTCCCCAACGAGTACCTGCACTACTACTACTTCAACCGGGAGGCCGTCCGCGCCTACCAGGACGCCGAGCAGACCCGGGGCGCCTTCCTCCGTGAGCAGCAGGAGGGGTTCTACGCACTGATGAAGGACCCGGCCGCTCCCGCGCTGGCCACCTGGGACCGTACGCGTGCCGAACGCGAGGCGACCTACATGTCGGAGAACCGGGACGTGGCCGGGGCCGGCGAGCGGGAGGAGAGCGACCTCGAATCCGGCGGCTACGAGCAGGTGGCCCTCGCCCTGATGCGCGCCGTCGCCCGCGACGAGCGCACCACACTGATCCTCAACGTGCGCAACCGTGGCACGCTCTCCGTCCTCGACGCGGACGCCGTCATCGAAGTGCCCTGCCTGGTCGACGCCAACGGCGCCCACCCGGTCGCCGTCGACCCCCTCCCGTACCACGCGGTCGGGCTGGTCACCGCGGTGAAGGCGGTGGAGCGGGCGGTGCTGGAGGCTGCGGAGAGCGGTTCGCGGGAGGCGGCCGTGCGGGCCTTCGCCCTGCATCCGCTGGTCGACTCCGTCTCCGTCGCCCGGCGCCTGGTCGAGGGATACACCCGGGTCCACCCGGGGCTCGCCTACCTCGACCGGCCGTGACGGAGCCTGTCCGCGACCCGTGTCAGGGGGCGGAGAGCGCCCTCGGCCCGCCGGACGGGTCCCAGGAGGGCGCCACGCCGGTGATCTGGCAGACCATCAGGAACAGTGGGATCGGCGGGGTGTACGGCGTGCGGCTGTCCGGCGCGTGGATCAGGCGGGGCCGCCCCGCGGGTACGTAGGCCCCGGTGGCGTACGACGCCTGTTCGGGCCAGTCCAGATCGAGATCGGAACCGGACGGCACGATCCACCACCACTGGTCCGCATCGGCGAACACGCAACCGGTGCGGGGGAGGTGCGACATCAGCCGGAACCCGTACTGCGCGGGGACCCCCACGGCGTCGCAGCCGAGGCTCGCCGACAGCGCGGGCGGCAGCGGAAGCCGCACCCGGCCCGTCGTGCCTTCCTCCTCGCCCGACCGGCCGTGACGCGCGCCGAGCAGGTGGGACAGCGCTTGCTTCAGCATGCCCGCTCCGTGCCGTCCGGGAGCTCCGCCCACACGATCCGACCGGAGTGGACCCCCGCGTCGTGTGAACCCCAGGCCAGGGACATGGAGTCGACGAGCAGCAGTCCGCGACCGTGTTCGCCGTCGGCCGTGAGGGACAGCCGTGGACCACCGGGCTGGTGTCCCTGGTCCTGCACCGCTATGCGCAACCGTCCCCCGCCGCACCGGAGCTCGCAGACCACCCGCGCGCTCGCCGTGTGCACGACGGCGTTGGTGAACAGTTCCGAGACGATCAGGACCGCCGCGTCGTGCGTGTCCCCCGTCAGCCGCCACTCGTCGAGCCTGGCCTGCGTCAGGCGGCGTGCACCCGCCACCGATTCGGGGTGTGCGGGCAGCGCGAAGCAGTAACGGAGCGCCTCCGCCCCGGGGCTGAGGTCCACGAACCGGGGAATGAGCGCACTGCCAGGTGCCACGACCGAATCCTCACAGTGGGGGCTGTGTCACGCTTCGCGCCGTCCCGGAACGGGGCGGGCGCGACCACGCGAACTGGTTCATCCCCAACTCTCTCTCTGACATGCACACTTGGCAAGGGGCACTCTGAAAATTCCAGAGTGGCTGTGTCCTTCGGACGCATGTGCATGGCACACTGCTGACACACCATGCATCGGGAGGTCTGAAGTGAGCGAACCGCGGTCCGCCCCGACCGTGGGGCAGGTGGTTCTGGGCAAGCGACTGCAGGATCTGCGGGAGCGCGTCGGCCTGAACCGCGACCAGGCTGCGAAGGTGCTCCGTGTCGCCCCGGGCACCATACGCAGGATGGAGACAGCCGAAGTCGGGCTGAAGATCCCGTACGTCCAACTCCTGCTCAAGGCCTACGGGATCGCCGACGACGAGGCCGACGCGTTCGTCGAGCTCGCGGAGGAGGCCAACAAGCCCGGCTGGTGGCAGCGTTTCCACGACGTGCTGCCCGACTGGTTCAGCATGTACGTCAGTCTGGAGGGCGCGGCGAGCCTCCTCCGTACGTACGAACCCCACTTCGTCCCGGGCCTGTTGCAGACCGAGGACTACGCCCGCTCCGTCCTGCGTACCGGAGCGGTCGGCCAGGCCCGGCCCGAGGACATCGAGCGCTACGTGGCGCTGCGCATGGAACGGCAGTCCCTGCTGACCAAGGCGGAGGCGCCGAAGCTGTGGGTGGTGATGGACGAGACCGTCCTGCGCCGCCCCGTCGGCGACCCCGATGTCATGCGGGCCCAGGCCGACCGGCTGCTCGAAGCGACGGACCTGCCCAACGTCACCCTGCAGGTCGCGGAGTTCGCGAACGGTCACCACCCGGGCACCTACGGACCGTTCGTCCTCTTCCGCTTCGCCATCCCGGAACTCCCGGACATGGTCTACAGCGAGTACCTGACCGGCGCCGTGTACTTCGACGCGCGCCCCGAGGTGGCTTCCTATCTCGAGGTCATGGACCGCATGGCGGCCCATGCCGCGACTGCACAACGCACGAAGGAAATCCTCAGGGACTTCCGCAAGGAGCTGTGATGAACCACATATACAACGGCATGCCGGCCGCCGACCTCGGCAGTGAAGGCTGGTACAAGCCGTGGAGCGGTGGTAACGGGGGCAACTGCATCGAGGCCATGAAGCTGGCAGACGGCAGGGTCGCCGTGCGGCAGTCCGCCGACCCGGACGGCCCCGCGCTCATCTACTCCAACGGCGAGGTCGCCGCTTTCATCCAGGGCGCCAAGGCCGGCCAGGCCGATTTCCTGCTCACTTGACACACAGCCGTACATCTTTCGCCCAAACGCTGTTCGCCGCAATCACCGACCTCGGCGGCAAGGACAACTTTCCGATCGACGAACAGATGGCCCAGGAGCTCCTCGCTGCCTGACCCGGCGGGTGGGCCCGGACCACCCTGACCGGCGCCCCTCGCCGGCCCCTCCGGGCTGCAGGTCACAATAGACCCATGTCACGACGTACCTCCCGCCCCCGCGGATCGGCCCCCGCCGGAGCGAGCCCCGGCCGGATCACCCCGCAATCACCGTGTCCGTGCGGCCTGCGCGCCACGTACGGGGACTGCTGCGGCAGGCTGCACGCGGGGACGGCGGCCGCCCCGACCTGCGAGGCGCTGATGCGCTCCCGGTACGCGGCCTTCGTCGTCCAGGACGCCGGCTATCTGCTGCGCACCTGGCACCCGGAGACGCGCCCGCCGTCCGTGGACTTCGACCCGGCGATGCGCTGGACGGGTCTGGACATCCTGGAGACCACGGAGGGGAGCGCGTTCCACACCACCGGCACGGTGACCTTCCGCGCGCACTACACCGACGGCGGCCGTCCCGGCGCCCTCCACGAGAAGAGCCGCTTCGTGCGGCACGACGGGGCCTGGGTCTACGCGACGGCGGTCTTCGTCGACTGAGACCGACCGGCAAATGGGGAGCGGCGTCGCGGGGCTGGGCACGCACTCCCCCAAGCTCTCGGCTTCGCTCGAGCAGGGAGGGCCCCCCTCCGGCGTTGTCGTCAATCACCATGGCTCCGCCATGCCTCAGTCCTCCGCCTTGCAGCTGCACGCACCCAGCCCCGCTCCTTCTTCCACCCCCCATTCGCCGGTCGGTCTGAGACGGATCAGCTCAGCAGTTGCCTCACCGAGTCCCGCATCCTGGCGACGAACGACTCGCGGACCTCGTCCGTGACACGGTCCAGGGACAGGTACGGATTGAGGTCCTCCAGCTCGACGAGGAGCAGTTCGCCTCCGGCCGTCCGGCAGGCGTCCACCCGCTGGATGCCGTGCGTGAGGGTGTTCCACTCCACGAAGCGGCGCGCGAAGTCGAGGTCCGCCGGACTCGGCGCGTACGGCTCCAGCACCCATCGCCGCTCCGGATGCGGCGCGTGCAGGGCGTACTGGAAGTCGTGGTCCACGAAGTAGAAGGACACCTCGTAGCGGAAGTCGATCCAGGGCTGGACGAGCAGGGTGTCGCCGGAGTCCGCCGGGAGCTCCGGGGCCGCGGTGGAGCGCAGGCCCACCGAATCCGCGCCGAGCTTCGGCTTGACGACGTACTGAGCCGCTCGGGGGAGCAGCCCGAGGTCCTCGGCACGGTCCACGGTCGGGATGACAGGGAAGCCGTCACGGCTCAGGCCGACCAGGTACTGCTTGCCCACCATGTCACCACGCCCGTCGAGCGTGTTGTAGACACGGACGCCCGACTCCCGCGCCCTGGCCCGGAACGCGTCGTGGGCCTCCCGGTAGTGGAGCACGGGACCGCTGTTGCGGACGACGGCCGCGTCGAACCGGTCGAGCAGGGCCGCCGCATCACAGGGGTGACAGAGCGCGATGTCGAAGGACTCTCGCAGCCGGGAGGTCAGGAAGATGTCCTCGTCGCAGTAACGCCGGCCGCGCGCCTCGTAGGCGAGATCCGTGACGAAGAGGACGGAGGGACGCTGTCCGCCGGACGGGGCGCTCAAAGGTACTCCCAGGGGGTTCGGGATCGGGTCGTGGGCCAATAGCTATGCCGGTGCTGCCCGTTCACGACCATGGAGCGCTTTGATCTCTGCCCCACAGGAGTCACTCGTGTCCCAGGTGTCGTCACCGCCCGATATTCTCTCGCCCGCCTTCGCAGCCGGTCCCGACGGGGCCTGCCGGCTGGGCGGCGGGGGCCGGGCCGGCCGGGCCCCGGCGGTGCGGCCCCGGCCCGGCAGAGGAAGGCCGTCCAGATCCTGGGCGGCGCCGGCTACAGCCGGGACCGAGAGCACCCCTCTCCCGCAAGCGCTACCAGGGCCCGCCAGGACGCACCGCGAGATGAGGGTGATGGGCCGACAGCACCTTGTTGGCCCACGCGAGCTCGGACAGTGCCTGCTCCCGGTCGGCCTGGTCCTCGATGCCCAGCCTCGGCCCCCGGAACCTGCGCACCTCGCGGGCGGCGCAGTCGGCGTCGAACTCCGCCTGCAGGATGTGCGGCGGGGTGCAGGAGCCGATGAGCGCGGCGACCCGGTCCGGGATGGGCACGGGGACGAGAAGGTGCGAGGCGGTCATGGGGGGGGTTCCCTTTCGGGTGGTCGGCCAGGAGGCGGTGCTGTGCGGCGGCCGGTGTGCCACCACTCCTCCATATGTACGGGACGCGGTTCCTGGTTTCTCGTTGAGAACGTCTCCGTGTGACAACCGTTTGGGACTGACCGTCTATTTCGCATTACTTGCAAGTAAGTTGACGCGCGGTGTCTCATGTGATGCACCGTCAGTTCAGGTTCTGGGTGCCGTGCGTCCGTAACTGCAGGGCCCGCAGCACGGCTCGGTGGCGAAGCGGGGATCCCGCTCTCCCGAACCAACCGCAACCCCGAGGTCGAAGAGGTCTTCGGAGCCCTTTCGATGCAAACATTCAGCGGGTAATCGGAGCGTGATGGTTTCCGGCGTTGGATGACTGGCCGTCACGGTGGGAGCGTGGTGGAAGCGGGATGCGGTGTGG
>NZ_JBHVCT010000114.1:0-16041 GCF_042803195.1 Streptomyces sp. NPDC057428 | reverse complement strand
GCGATACCGGCTCCCGCCACTAGCCGAAACTCGCTGACCTGCGCTGATGCCCAATTCGACTCATCGGACACCCACTGAGCTGCGGAACCCGGGTAACTGGCGCAGGCTTCGGTCGTCGCCGGGTTGAAGTGGCTGGAGTGCGGGAGTACGCCTTCGCCATGGTGGATGACGTCCCTTGGAGTGGTGTAGCCGTTGTTGGCTGGTGTGCGCCGGCCCGCAGATGCCTCCGGCGATCCGCTCTGCGCCCTGCACACGGAGGCGCCACCGGTTGGCGTGAGCCGCACCTGCAGAGCCAGCAGTGGTGCGGTGAAGCGTCGAATGTTTATGCGCGAACTCGTGTCGGCGGCGGCTGAATCCTAGGATTCAGCCGCCGACAGCTCGGCATCGCCGGCGCGTCCGCAGGAAGAAGGTCATCACCACGATCGCCATGCCCCAAGTTTGCGCTCAAGGCTCACCGTCCCGATCGTGAGCGACACTTTGGCGACTTCCTGGAGTGAGGAGAAGGGGCTGTGCGGGAGGGCCGGGGCTGGTGACCCGATTCTCCAGTTTACGGGCGGGGCCGGGCGCGCAGTCACGGGTGCGGGGGCGGGGAGCTGTCCGGGGAGCGGAGGCGGCACCCTCCCGGTCACGGGTGCGGGGCCGAACGGTGGTGTTTCGGCCGTGCGGGATCGAACGCAACGCCAAGGTCGACCAAAACGCGTGTCCAACGCCCGAAAGGACCCGGGCCGAGACCTAGGTTGTCGGGGTGGAGCAGCACAGGACTCGTACCCCGCAGCGCAGGCAGCCCCAGCAGGTCACTCCCGGCCCGGCCGACGGCCTCGGCGAGGCTCCGTCCGGCTACCCGGTCTCGGTGGCGGTCGCCCCGGCGCCCGCATCCGGGCCCGTGCCCGGCCGTCGTCCGGGCCGCGTCGCACCCGTGGTGCTGGCGCTGCGCCGGTTCCCGAATCCGCGGCTGACCGGCATCGGCGCCGGTCTCTTCGCGGCCCTGGCCATGTTCCTGCTGGCCTGCCTGGACCGGCTGCTCCTCGGCAGTTCGGAGATCGTGTACGGAGTGCTCTTCCTGCCGGTCAGCGCCCTGACCGCCCTGTGGGTGCGGCCGGCCGACCTGGTGACGGCCCCCATCATCGTGCCGATCGCCTTCGCCGTCGGCGTGATCCCCGTCGCCGGGGGCACCGGCGGCTTCGGCGGGCAGACGATGGCCGTCGTCACCGCGCTGGCCGTGCACGCGGGCTGGCTGTACGGCGGCACGCTGGTCGCGGGCCTCATCGCCACCGTGCGGAAGATCCGTCAGATGCGGGAGCGGCAGCGCCACCTGGTCAGGGCCGACCGGAGCGCACGCCGCCCCCGCGCGTAGGACTACTTGCCCGCGGCGGCCATCGCGGCGCCGACGATGCCCGCGTTGTTCTGCAGCTGCGCCGGGACGAGCTCGGCGCGTACGTGCTCGATCAGCGGCAGGAACTTCTCGGCCTTGCGGCTGACTCCCCCGCCGATGATGAAGAGCTCGGGCGAGAACAGCATCTCCACGTGGACCAGGTACTTCTGCACCCGGTGCGCCCAGTGGGCCCAGCTGAGGTCCTCGTCCTCCTTGGCCTTGGTGGAGGCGCGCTTCTCGGCGTCGTGGCCGTGCAGTTCCAGGTGGCCGAGCTCGGTGTTGGGGACGAGGTGCCCGTCGGTGAAGACCGCGCTGCCGATGCCCGTACCGAGGGTCAGCACGATCACCGTGCCCTTGCGGTCCTTGCCCGCGCCGAAGGTCATCTCGGCGATGCCCGCCGCGTCGGCGTCGTTCAGGATGGTGACGCTCCGGCCGATGCGTTCGGTGAGCAGCGCCCGGGCGTCCGTGTCGATCCAGCCCTTGTCCACGTTGGCCGCGGTCCTGGTGATGCCGCCCGTGACGACTCCGGGGAACGTGATGCCGACCGGCCCCTGCCAGTCGAAGTGGCCCACCACCTCGGCCACGCCGTCGGCCACGCTCTCGGGCGTTGCCGGGTGGGGTGTCAAAACCTTGTGGCGCTCCTGCGCCAGCTCTCCGCGGTCCAGGTCCACGGGCGCACCCTTGATCCCTGAACCACCGATATCCACACCGAAGATCTCCATGGGATCCACGGTACGGGCAGGTGGCGCGGATCACGCACCGGAGGGGCGGCAGGGAGGGCACGCCCGGTCATACGGCGCGGGGCGTGCGTCCGCCCGCACGGTGGCGGGCGGGCGCACCCGCGTCATCACTCCGCGGAGAGTGCGGCGGCCTCGGCGCGCAGGTCGCGCCGGAGCTCCTTGGGCAGCGAGAAGGTGATCGACTCGTCGGCGGTCTTCACCGTCTCGACGTCCGCGTAACCCCGCTCGCCGAGCCATTCGAGGACACCGTCGACCAGGACGTCGGGCACCGATGCACCCGAGGTGAGGCCGACCGTGGTGACGCCCTCCAGCCATGCCTCGTCGATCTCGGAGGCGAAGTCGACCAGGTGGGCGGCCGGCGCACCGGCGTCCAGGGCGACCTCGACCATGCGGATCGAGTTGGAGGAGTTCTTCGAGCCGACGACGATGACCAGATCGGCGTCCTCGGCCAGCTTCTTCACCGCGACCTGGCGGTTCTGCGTGGCGTAGCAGATGTCGTCGCTCGGCGGGGAGAGGAGGTTCGGGAACTTGCTCTTGAGGGCGCCGACCGTCTCCATCGTCTCGTCGACGGAGAGCGTGGTCTGGGACAGCCAGACGACCTTCGACTCGTCGCGGACCTCGACGTTGGCCACGTCCTCGGGTCCGTCGACCAGGGTGATGTGGTCGGGGGCCTCGCCGCTCGTGCCGATGACCTCCTCGTGGCCCTCGTGGCCGATCAGGAGGATGTCGTAGTCCTCCTTGGCGTAGCGCACGGCTTCCTTGTGGACCTTGGTCACCAGGGGGCACGTCGCGTCGATCGTGGCGAGCTTGCGCTCGGCGGCCTCGGCGTGGACCGTCGGGGCGACGCCGTGCGCGGAGAACATCACGATGGAGCCCTCGGGCACCTCCGCGGTCACGTCGACGAAGATCGCGCCCTTCTTCTCGAGGGTTTGCACGACGTACTTGTTGTGCACGATCTCGTGGCGGACGTAGATCGGGGCCCCGTACTGCTCCAGGGCCTTCTCGACGGCGATCACGGCACGGTCCACGCCCGCGCAGTAGCCACGGGGCGCGGCGAGCAGGACACGGCGTTCGTCACTGCTGCGCGGAGCGCCGCCGCTCGGGGCGGAGGCGGGTGACGGGCTGGGCGTTGCAGTCATGCGTCCCATCGTAAGGCCGTACCGAACAGGCGCCGGTTCGACGGGGTCGGGAGACTGATGCGTACGCAATCCAGCGACGGAGGCTACATGGCGGGCAGCGGCAGCAGCACGGAAGAGGGAAGGCTGCGGCGCACACTCGGGTTCCGGGACCTGGTGGTCTACGGCCTGCTGTTCATCGCCCCGATGGCCCCGGTCGGCGTGTTCGGCACCCTGGACGCCAAGTCCGACGGGGCCGTGGCGCTGGTGTACCTCGTGGCGACGGTCGTGATGGCCTTCACCGCATTCAGCTACGCCCAGATGGTCCGTGTCGCCCCGCTCGCCGGCTCGGTCTTCGCGTACGCCCGGAAGGGGCTCGGGGAGGGGCCCGGGTTCATCGCCGGCTGGATGGCGATGCTCGACTACCTGCTCATCCCGGCGGTCGCCTACCTCTTCTCCGGGATCGCGATGAACGCGCTGGTCCCGGAGGTGTCGCGGTGGGTGTGGACGGCCATCGCGGTCGTCGTGACGACCCTGCTCAACCTCTGGGGCGTACGGGCGGCGGCCCGGGTGGGGTTCGCGGTGCTCGCCATGGAGATCGTGGTGCTGCTGGTCTTCGTGGTGTCGGCCGTGGTCGTGCTGGTCAGGGACGGGGCGCAGCGCGGCTGGCTGACACCGCTCACCGGGGACGGTGGGTTCTCGACGACGGCGATCCTGGGGGCGGTGTCGGTCGCGGTGCTGTCGTACCTGGGATTCGACGCGATCGCCTCGTTCGCCGAGGAGGTGACGGGCGGATCGGCCAAGGTGGCGCGGGCGGTGCTGTTCTGCCTGGTTCTGGCCGGGGTGCTGTTCATCGTCCAGACGTATCTGGCCGGGCTGCTGGAACCGGTCTCCTCCGCGGAGCTCGCGGCGGATCCGGTGAAGCAGGGGTCCGCCTTCTACGACACGGTTGACGCCTCGGTCGGCACCTGGCTGCACGACCTGGTCGCCGCGAGCAAGGCGATCGGCGCGGCCTTCGCCGCTCTGGCCGGACAGGCCGCTGCCGGGCGGCTGCTGTTCGCGATGGCCAGGGGGCGGCGCCTGCCCTCGGCGCTGTCCCAGGTGGACACCGGGTCCGGGGTGCCGCGCGTGGCGATCACGTGCGCGGCGGTGGTGACGCTGGTGGCGGCGGTGTGGGCGGCCAGGCGCGACGACGGGCTCGACCATCTGGTGTCGGTGGTGAATGTCGGCGCGCTCACGGCGTTCGTGCTGCTGCACGCCTCGGTGGTGGGCTGGTTCGTCGTACGCCGCATGGAAGGACCGCCGAGCTGGTGGCGCCATGTGCTGATGCCGGTGGTGGGGGCGGGCGTACTTGTCGCGGTGATCCTGGAGGCGACGACGAGTGCGCAGCTGGTGGGGTTGTGCTGGCTCGGGATCGGGCTCGTGGTGCTGGCGGTGCAGTGGGGGCGGCGGGGCGCCTGATTGTCGGTACCGGCCGATACGCTCGCCCGTATGGCTCTCACTACGTCCCCGGAAGCCCCGCTGCCCGTAGGCGACGTGTCGCGGCTGATCGGCGGGTGGATCGACCGGCTCGGCGCCGTCTGGGTCGAGGGGCAGATCACCCAGCTGTCGCGCCGCCCGGGCGCCGGGGTGGTGTTCCTGACGCTGCGCGACCCGTCGCACGACATCTCGGTGAGCGTGACCTGCTTCCGCCAGGTCTTCGACCGGATCGCGGACGTGGTGACGGAGGGCGCGCGGGTCGTCGTGCTCGCCAAGCCGGAGTGGTACGCCCCACGGGGGCAGTTGTCCCTGCGGGCCACGGAGATACGGCCGGTCGGTATCGGTGAGCTGCTGGTGCGGCTGGAGCAGTTGAGGAAGTCGCTGGCCGCCGAGGGGCTGTTCGCCCTGGACCGTAAGAAGCCGCTGCCCTTCCTGCCGCAGCTGGTCGGCCTGGTCTGCGGGCGCGCGTCGGCGGCGGAGCGCGATGTGCTGGAGAACGCCAGGCGGCGCTGGCCCGCCGTGCGCTTCGAGGTGCGCAACACGGCGGTGCAGGGGGTGCACGCGGTGAATCAGGTGGTCCAGGCGGTCAAGGAGCTGGACGGGATGCCGGACGTCGACGTGATCGTGGTCGCCCGTGGCGGCGGCAGCGTGGAGGACCTCCTGCCGTTCTCCGACGAGGAGCTGATCCGGACGGTGGCCGCGTGCCGTACGCCGGTGGTCTCCGCGATCGGACACGAGCCGGACTCGCCGCTGCTCGACCTGGTCGCCGACCTGCGTGCGTCGACGCCGACGGACGCGGCGAAGAAGGTCGTGCCGGACGTCGGCGAGGAGCTGGACCGTGTGCAGCAGTTGCGGGACCGGGCGCTGCGGACGGTGCGGGGGCTGATCGAGCGGGAGGAGCGGGGGCTGGCGCACGCGCTGGGCCGGTCGTCGATGGAGCGCCCGCACCGCATGGTGGACGAGCGGGCCTCCGAGATCGACGCCCTGGTGGGGCGCAGCCGCCGGGTGCTGGGGCATCTGCTGGACCGCGCCGACTCGGAGCTCGCCCACACCAGGGCCCGGGTGGTCGCGCTGTCGCCGGCGGCGACCCTGGAGCGGGGATACGCGGTGCTGCAGCGGCCGGACGGCCATGTGGTGCGCTCCCCCGCCGATGCCGGGGCGCCGGGCGACAAGCTGCGGGCGCGGGTGTCCGAGGGCGAGTTCACGGTACGGGTGGCGGAGTGAAGGGCCGGGATCGTCGGACCCCCCGCATAGGGTGGTCGGTATGACGGACGACGGGACGACGGCGGCTGCCGCGACGGGCACGCTCGGGTACGAGCAGGCGCGGGACGAGCTGATCGAGGTCGTACGCCGCCTGGAGGCGGGCGGCACGACGCTGGAGGAGTCGCTGGCCCTCTGGGAGCGCGGCGAGGAGCTGGCGAAGGTGTGCCGTCGGTGGCTGGAAGGCGCGCGGGCCCGGCTGGACGCGGCGCTTGCGCACCCGGAGGAGTCCGGCGAGGGCGGCGACGGCGCGGCCTGAGCGGGCCGCGCGCCCGCGCACGGCCCGGGGACTCCACCGCCGCCGACGGGTCAGCGGACTCCCTGTCGCGGGCGGCGCGCCCCCAGGAGGCGATCCGGCCCTCGCACGCCTGGCCGAGAGAGTCCCCGCAGCGCCTGGCGCTGCGGGGTTTCCGCGTGCGGCTCGGTGCGGCGTCGCCGTCAGGGGGTCTTGGTGGCTTCCGGGGCTGCGGTCCGCAGTGCGGTGGCCATCTCGGCGAGGCGGTCCGCCGGTGCCGAGCCCGTGACCACGGTGGTGACGCCGTCGGCGTGCAGCACGAGCGCGTCGTACTTGGAGCCCTCCCAGACCTGCCACGCCTTGCCGGCGACCTCGCGCGTGCGCCCGGTGTTCCGGGCGTCCTGGCTGACCTCGGGGACGTACTTGCGGGCCGGGCTCGTGGACTGCTCCACCGCGACGTACTTCTTGTCCGGGTCGAGGAAGCCGAGGTGCCAGCCGGAGCCGTTCTGCCCCTCGTACGACACCGAGGTCGGCTTCCAGCCCTTGGCCAGGCCGTGGGGAGCCACCACGGGGTACGGCGCGGCGCGACGTGCCGTAGCCAGCTCCACCCGGTAGTCGACCGACTTGACCGGGTCGGCCTTCTCGTCGTGCGGAATGAAGATGTAGACGACCCCCGCCACTGCGGTGATCACGAGCATCGACAGGAACATGTCCCGGACGGTCTGCTTGCCTCGCTTGCTTGCCACGGACTCAATGGTGGCATGCGCCTCCGGACGGCCCGCGAGGGGGCGTCCGCATGCCGGGCAAGGAGGCATCCGCTCATCCGTGACCCGCCCTGCTCATTTTATCGACCTACCGATAGAGTCACAGCACCCTCATTTCCGGTCGTCGTCGTACAGAAAGGTGCGCTCCGATGTCCGAGCATCATCTGCCGTCCCAGCTCGAGGTCTCCCCGGAGGCCCCCGACCGCAACCTGGCCCTGGAGCTGGTCCGGGTCACCGAGGCCGCCGCCATGGCCGCCGGGCGATGGGTCGGCCGCGGCGACAAGATCGGCGCCGACGGCGCCGCGGTGAAAGCCATGCGCACGCTCGTCTCCACCGTCTCGATGAACGGCATCGTCGTCATCGGTGAGGGCGAGAAGGACGAAGCGCCCATGCTGTTCAACGGCGAGCGCGTCGGCGACGGCACCGGGGCCGAGGTCGACATCGCCGTCGACCCGATCGACGGCACCACGCTCAACGCCAAGGGCATGCCCAACGCCATCGCGGTGCTGGCGGCCGCCGACCGCGGCGCGATGTTCGACCCGTCCGCCGTCTTCTACATGGACAAACTGGTCACCGGCCCGGAGGCGGCGGACTTCGTCGACATCAACGCGCCCGTGTCCGTGAACATCCGGCGCGTCGCCAAGGCCAAGAACTCGACCCCCGAGGACGTCACGGTCGTCATCCTGGACCGCCCCCGGCACGAGAACATGGTGCGGGAGATCCGGGAGACGGGCGCCCGGATCAAGTTCATCTCCGACGGCGACGTCGCCGGGTCGATCATGGCAGCGCGCGAGGGCACCGGTGTCGACCTGCTCATGGGCATCGGCGGCACCCCCGAGGGGATCATCTCGGCGTGCGCCATAAAGTGCCTGGGCGGCGTCATCCAGGGCAAGCTCTGGCCCAAGGACGAGGCCGAGCGGCAGCGGGCGCTGGACGCGGGTCACGACCTCGACCGCGTGCTGTCGACGGACGACCTCGTGAGCGGGGACAACGTCTTCTTCGTCGCCACCGGGATCACCGACGGTGAACTGCTGCGCGGTGTGCGGTACCGCGCGGAGACGGCCACCACCGACTCCCTGGTGATGCGGTCCAAGTCCGGCACGATCCGCCGGATCGACTCGACGCACCGGCTCTCGAAGCTGCGCGCCTACAGTGCGATCGACTTCGACCGGGCCAAGTAGGCCGTGTCATGGTGGGGTGGCCCGGCCGGGCCACCCCACCTCGCGTACACGAGGGATTCAGCCCGCAGCGGCTATGCGCTCGCCCGGGGCGCCGGCCTTCAACTCGATGTCCCGCCTGCGGCGCCGGGCGAGCACCACACGGCGCTCGGCGGCGGTGAGACCGCCCCACACGCCGTAGGGCTCGGGCTGGACGAGTGCGTGTTCCCGGCACTCCACCATGACCGGGCATCTCGCACAGACCTGTTTCGCCGCCTCCTCGCGGGAGAGCCGGGCGGCAGTCGGTTCCTTCGACGGGGCGAAGAACAGCCCGGCTTCGTCCCGGCGGCACACCGCCTCCGAGTGCCAGGGCCCCGCCTCGTCCTCCCGCGCGGGGGTGCGCCGGGTGGGCACGGCGGCGACCTGCAGGGGCTGATGCGGCAAATGCAGCACGGTCCACTCCTGACGACGGCTTGGGCTTCGTGAGCGAGAGGCGGTACAGCACTCCCTACCCGCTGTACACACCCCTATGCACTGAGTGGTTCCCACTTGGACCGCCGCCGGAACGCCTCGTCAACGCATGGCCGGAACTGGTGCTGTTCCGGCCGGCCGGTGTCAGTGACCCAGGTGTTTGCGCAATTGCTGGTGGAGGTTGGCGATGAGCTTGCCGCGCTTGGGCTTCGCCTCGACGCTCCCGAATACGGAATAGCCGTTCACCACGACCACAGGTGCTTCCGGGTCGGTGGATTCCAGTGTGTCGACCTCGAAATTACCGAAGATGCCCGTCCCACTGCCGCGCAACGAGATGTTCTCCGGCACCTTGATATCGACGCTGCCGAAGATGGACGTCGCATTGATGACGGTCAGGCGCTGGCCGAAAAGCGCCTCGGTGAGGTCTATTTCGACGCTTCCGAACAGGGAGAAGGCGTTCGTGCGGCCGCCCACACGCCAACGGCCCCTGCGGGTGGAGCTGCTGAAGACCGCCACCAGGTTCTCGGCGGCCCCGGTGGCCGCGTCGGGGCCGTAGCCGTACGGCGAGGCGTCGAGGCGGCTCGTCCCGCCCTGCGCGGGGAGATCCTGTACCAGCGGCTCGAGTTCACCGACGGTCTTGGCCCGGTAGACGAGGTCGACCCGCTCGGCGTGCTCCTCGGCGGTGAGCCGGCCCTCGGCCATGGCCTCCCGCAGGATGTCCGCGATCCGGTCGCGGTCCGCGTCGGATGCGCGGATTCCGGCGGGCGCGGGACCGGCCGGAGCGACGGGCTGCTGGGGCTGCTTTTCGAGGTCCACCGCCCAAGCGTACCGAAACGCGATAGATCGCGACCAGTGCCTCTCCGGCCCTGCCGCGAAACCGGGCCCGGATCCGGCAGTCCGGGTGAGCCTTACCCCACAGGATCGCCACCGTTGTGGCGCTCTACCCTGGTGGATGCGCTGCCCAAGGGAGGTCAGCCGCTGTCGCCGAGTGAGGAATGGCCGTAATGCCAGAGTTTGCGTATTCCGATCTGCTCCCGCTGGGAGAGGACACCACGCCGTACCGGCTGGTGACCGCCGAGGGCGTCTCGACCTTCGAGGCCGACGGCCGTACGTTCCTCAAGGTGGCCCCGGAAGCCCTGCGCACGCTCGCCGCCGAGGCCATGCACGACATCTCGCACTACCTGCGGCCGGCCCACCTGGCGCAGCTGCGGCGGATCGTGGACGACCCCGAGGCCTCCTCCAACGACAAGTTCGTCGCGCTGGACCTCCTGAAGAACGCGAACATCGCCGCCGCGGGCGTCCTGCCGATGTGCCAGGACACCGGCACGGCGATCGTCATGGGCAAGCGCGGGCAGAACGTCCTCACCGAGGGCGGCGACGAGGAGGCCCTTTCGCACGGCATCTTCGACGCCTACACGAAGCTGAACCTGCGCTATTCGCAGATGGCCCCGCTGACCATGTGGGACGAGAAGAACACCGGCTCCAACCTGCCCGCGCAGATCGAGCTGTACGCGACCGACGGCGGTGCATACAAGTTCCTCTTCATGGCGAAGGGCGGCGGCTCGGCCAACAAGTCGTTCCTCTACCAGGAGACGAAGGCGGTCCTCAACGAGGCCTCCATGATGAAGTTCCTGGAGGGGAAGATCCGTTCGCTGGGTACGGCGGCCTGTCCGCCCTACCACCTGGCGATCGTCGTCGGCGGCACGTCGGCCGAGTTCGCGCTGAAGACCGCGAAGTACGCCTCCGCGCACTACCTCGACGAACTTCCCGCCGAGGGTTCCCCGACCGGCCACGGTTTCCGGGACAAGGATCTGGAGGAGAAGGTCTTCGAGCTGACGCAGAAGATCGGCATCGGTGCCCAGTTCGGCGGCAAGTACTTCTGCCACGACGTGCGCGTGGTGCGCCTGCCGCGGCACGGCGCCTCGCTCCCCGTCGCCATCGCCGTCTCCTGCTCGGCCGACCGCCAGGCGACCGCGAAGATCACCGCGGAGGGCGTCTTCCTGGAGCAGCTGGAGAAGGACCCGGCGCGCTTCCTGCCGGACACCACCGACGAGCACCTCGACGAGGCCGGCGACGTGGTCAGGATCGACCTCAACCGGCCCATGGACGAGATCCTCGCCGAGCTCACCAAGTACCCGGTCAAGACCCGGCTCTCGCTGACCGGCCCGCTGGTCGTGGCGCGCGACATCGCGCACGCCAAGATCAAGGAGCGGCTCGACGCGGGCGAGGAGATGCCGCAGTACCTCAAGGACCACCCGGTGTACTACGCGGGCCCCGCGAAGACGCCCGAGGGCTACGCCTCCGGCTCCTTCGGCCCGACGACCGCCGGCCGCATGGACAGTTACGTCGCGCAGTTCCAGGCGGCGGGCGGCTCCAAGGTGATGCTCGCCAAGGGCAACCGGTCCAAGCAGGTCACGGACGCGTGCGGCGCGCACGGCGGTTTCTACCTCGGCTCGATCGGCGGACCCGCGGCGCGGCTCGCCCAGGACTGCATCAAGAAGGTCGAGGTCGTCGAGTACGAGGAGCTCGGCATGGAGGCGGTCTGGCGGATCGAGGTCGAGGACTTCCCCGCGTTCGTCGTGGTCGACGACAAGGGCAACGACTTCTTCACCGAGCCCGCTGCCGCCCCGACGTTCACCAGCATCCCGGTCCGCGGCCCTGGCCTCGGCTGACCGTCCCGGCCCTTCCAGGGGCGCCCGGCCACCCGCCGGGCGCCCCCGTGGCGGTCCGGCGGGCCCGGCGCGGCCGAGGGCGCTCCGCCGCGCCGGACCGGCCGGCCCCGCGGATTCCCTCTGCCGACGGGCTCTCCGGGAGCGGACCGCGCTCCGGGAATACGCGGAACGGCCCGCGTGCTCATCTCCAGCAGGAGGTTTGAACACCATGGACGGATCGACCGAGGAACCGCAGTACCGCGTCGAGCACGACTCGATGGGCGAGGTGAGAGTGCCCGCGCACGCGAAATGGCGGGCACAGACCCAGCGCGCGGTGGAGAACTTCCCCATCTCGGGGCAGCGTCTCGAACGGGCCCACATCGAGGCCCTGGCCCGGATCAAGGCCGCCGCGGCGAAGGTCAACGCGGAGCTGAAGGTGCTGGACCCGGACATCGCGGACGCGATCCAGGAGGCCGCCGCCGAGGTGGTGTCGGGGCGCTGGGACGAACACTTCCCCGTCGACGTGTTCCAGACGGGTTCCGGCACGTCCTCCAACATGAACACCAACGAGGTCGTGGCCACGCTCGCCACCGAGCGGCTCGGGCGCGAGGTGCACCCGAACGACCACGTCAACGCCTCGCAGTCGTCGAACGACGTCTTCCCGTCGTCGATCCACATCGCGGCGACCGCGGCCGTCACCGCCGATCTGATCCCCGCACTCGAACATCTGGCCGAGACCCTGGAGCGGAAATCGGCCGAATTCGCAGATGTCGTGAAGTCGGGCCGCACGCATCTGATGGACGCCACGCCCGTCACCCTCGGCCAGGAGTTCGGCGGCTACGCGGCGCAGATCCGCTACGGCGTCGAGCGGCTGCAGGCCTCGCTCCCCCGCCTCGCCGAACTCCCTCTGGGCGGCACGGCGGTGGGCACCGGTATCAACACGCCGCCCGGCTTCTCGGCCGCGGTGATCGCCGAGGTCGCACGCGCCACCGGGCTGCCCCTCACCGAGGCCCGCAACCACTTCGAGGCACAGGGGGCCAGGGACGGGCTCGTCGAGACGTCGGGGCAGCTCCGTACGCTCGCCGTGTCCCTCACCAAGATCTCCAACGACCTCCGCTGGATGGCGTCCGGGCCCCGCACGGGCCTCGCCGAGATCAGCCTGCCCGACCTCCAGCCCGGCTCGTCGATCATGCCGGGCAAGGTCAACCCGGTGATCCCGGAGGCCGTACTGATGGTCGCCGCCCAGGTGACGGGCAACGACGCCACGGTCGCCGTCGCGGGGGCGGCGGGCAACTTCGAGCTCAACGTGATGCTGCCGGTGATCGCGAAGAACCTCCTGGAGTCCGTCCGGCTGCTCACGAACGCCTCGCGGCTGCTCGCCGACCGCACGGTCGACGGCGTCACGGCCAACGTGGAGCGGGCCCGGTACTACGCGGAGTCCTCCCCCTCGGTCGTGACCCCGCTGAACAAGTACATCGGCTACGAGGAGGCGGCGAAGGTCGCCAAGAAGTCCCTGGCCGACGGCACGACCATCCGCGAGACGGTGCTGGCCGGCGGGTACGTCGAACGCGGCGACCTGACGCTGGAGCAGCTCGACGCGGCCCTGGACGTGTTGCGTATGACCCGGCCGTGACACGTCCCGGCGTGTCGCGTACGGCCCGGCCGTGACGTGTAACGCGGCGGCCGGGCTGGCGCGTCCCTAAGATCTCTTCATGACGACGACGGAAGCGGGTACGGGAGCAGGCACCGGGGCAGGTGCGGGGGACGGCGGACGCTGGGCACCGGGGGACAGGATCCTCTGGCGCTACCGGGACAACGGGCACCCTGGCGGGGGCGGCGGCACCGGAGGGGTGCACATCTGCCGGCCGGTCACCGTCGTGCAGGACACGGAGGAGCTGCTCGCCGTGTGGATGGCGTCCGGCACCGAATGCGTGAGGCCGGTGCTCGCCGACGGCACCCAGGTGCACGCCGAGCCGCTCGCCACGCGCTACACGCGCCCGCGCACGACCGTGCGCTCCCGCTGGTTCGGCTCGGGCGTGCTGAAACTCGCCCGGCCCGGTGACCCCTGGTCGGTCTGGCTGTTCTGGGACCGTGGCTGGCTCTTCCGCAACTGGTACGTCAATTTGGAGGAGCCCCGGTCGCGCTGGTCCGGAGGAGTCGATTCACAGGATCACTTCCTCGACATCTCCGTCCGGCCCGACCACAGCTGGGAATGGCTCGACGAGGACGAGTTCGCCCAGGCGCAGCGCGTCGGGCTGATGGACGCCCCCACCGCCCGGCGGGTGCGCGAGGCCGGTCTCGCGGCCGTCGAGGTGATCCAGCACTGGGGCGCACCCTTCAGTGACGGCTGGGAGCATTGGCGGCCCGACCCCCGGTGGCAGGTCCCGCCGCTGCCGGATGACTGGGACCGCACCCCCGCGCCCAGCCCGTCGTGAGACCCTTGATTCATCCCCGGGGGGCAACCGTAGGATCTCCTTCCGGTGAACCGTTCCACCGGCCGTCGCGTCACAACCGGCGTAACCGGTCCCGCACCTGACCACCAGTCACCGCACATGTCGCACGAGCAGCACGGGCAACCGACCCGGGCTGCCGTGCGGTAGCACGAACCACTACGAGGGGGTGGAGACGTGTTCGCTGTCCGCTGCCCCGTCGCCGGAAGACCTCGTGTCGGCCCCCCGGTCGGCCGTTCGGTTTCGGCCCCGTTTTCTGGGGCACCCGGTGACAGTCGTTGTTCTCACCGCTCTTGCCGGGGCACAGTGGCGCACACCCCTGAGGCGAGTGTGATCGCCTCATACAACCGGCCCGGACGGACGGAATCCCACGCGTGACGGAGCATCCCACCTCCCACGAAGGCCGGCAGCCGCTCGCTGCCCGGCCGCAGGAGCGCGCCCGGCCCCGGCAGCAGGAGGGCCCGCCGGGTGCCGCTGCCACTGCCGCGATCCCCGGCCCCTCGCCGGGGACGGCGACCCAGCACGCCGTACCGAATCCCACGTCCGCGGAATCCGTGGCATCCGCCGCCGACACCCAGACGGTCGCCCGGCGCGAGGGTGACCGGCTGCGTTTCGTCGGCGCCGCGACTCGCCGGATCGCCCGGGGCATAGACCTCGACGAGATCGTGCTCGGACTCTGCAGGGCGAGTGTGCCCACGTTCTCCGACGCCATACTCGTCTACCTCCGTGATCCGCTCCCGGTGGGCGACGAGCGGCCGGTCACCCCGTTCGTGCTGCGGCTGCGGCGCACCGACAGGCTGCGGCTGGCCGACGAGGAGAGCGAGGGCGGCCCGGAGGGCGACCGGCTGCGGCTGCCCGTGACCGACCCGCAGGCCGGGCTGATGCCGGCGGCCGACCTCTGCGAGATCCAGGCGGGCGGCGCACTCGCCGAGGTGCTGCGCGGGGTGCGGCCGGTCTTCGGCGACTCGGCCGCCGCCCGTGTCGCGCTGCCCGAACTGCTGGGCGCGGGGCGGACGGTGCCCACCGGGCACCGCGCGATCCTGGCCCCTCTGCGCGGCCGGCGCCGGGTCATCGGCGCCGCGGTGTTCCTGCGCGGTACGGACCGCCCGCCGTTCGAGGCCAACGACCTCCTGGTCGCGGCCCAGCTGGCCACGCACACCGCACTGGGCATCGACAAGGCCGTGCTGTACGGCCGCGAGGCCTACATCGCCGACGAACTGCAGCGCACGATGCTGCCGGACTCCCTGCCCCAGCCGACGGGTGTGCGTCTGGCGTCGCGCTACCTCCCGGCCGCCGAGACGGCCCGCGTGGGCGGCGACTGGTACGACGCGATCCCGCTGCCGGGCAGCAGGGTCGCTCTGGTCGTGGGCGACGTGATGGGCCACTCCATGACGTCCGCGGCGATCATGGGCCAGCTGCGCACCACCGCCCAGACCCTCGCCGGCCTCGACCTGCCGCCGCAGGAGGTGCTGCACCACCTGGACGAGCAGGCGCAGCGGCTCGGCAGCGACCGCATGGCGACCTGCATGTACGCGGTGTACGACCCCGTCGCGCACCGGATCACCATCGCCAACGCCGGCCACCCGCCGCCCGTGCTGCTCCACCTGGGCGGCCGGGCCGAGGTGCTGAAGGTGCCCCCGGGGGCACCGATCGGCGTCGGCGGGGTCGACTTCGAGGCCGTCGAGCTGGACGCGCCCGCGGGCGCCACGCTGCTCCTCTACACGGACGGCCTGGTGGAGTCCCGGATGCGGGACGTGTGGACGGGCATCGAGATACTGCGGGAGCGGCTGGCGGCCACCGCGCAGCTGACCGGGCCGGACCACTCGCCGCCCCTGGAGGCGCTCTGCGACGACGTCCTGGACATGCTCGGCCCGGGTGACCGGGACGACGACATCGCGCTGCTGGCCGCCCGGTTCGACGGGATCGCGCCGAGTGACGTCGCCTACTGGTATCTGGAGCCCGAGGACGCGGCGCCCGGACGGGCCCGCAGGCTGGCGCGCAGGGCGCTGAGCCGCTGGGGTCTGGACGACATCTCCGACGAGGTGGAGCTCCTGGTCAGCGAGGTGGTGACCAACGCCGTGCGCTACGCGGAGCGTCCGGTGACGCTGCGGCTGCTGCGTACGGACATCCTGCGGTGCGAGGTCGGGGACGACGCCCCGCAGCTGCCCAGGCAGCGGCGGGCGCGGGAGACCGACGAGGGCGGGCGCGGGCTCTTCCTGGTCAACCGGCTGGCCAGGCGGTGGGGGGCGACCCGGCTCTCCACGGGCAAGGTCGTGTGGTTCGAGATGGCCACTCCCTGAGGGTGCCGGGGGGCGAACACGTGTGAGGGGCGGGTGCCGGCCGGCAC